>NZ_JAUBTS010000072.1:0-29347 GCF_036705105.1 Microcoleus sp. B9-D4 | reverse complement strand
CATTAGTCATTAGTCATTAGTCATTAGTCATTAGTCATTAGTCATTAGTCATTAGTCATTAGTCATTAGTCATTAGTTACTCGCTTGGGGCTGCTAATAACCAAGAACATTAGTCTGCACCGTCGGTCAACAGTCAACAGTCAACAGTCAACAGTCAGTAGCTTAAATGTTTTGCGCGCGGCCGTACCAACGCAGCAACATCCCCGCCAACCTTTGCGAATTGTGGCGAATTAAACCCGTATTTTCATCTTCATCCATGACATTGGCGATGACAACTCGCCGCCCCAATTGCGTTACGGCTTCTCGATCGAGCACAACCGGATAAGAATCCTCCTGAGAATAGCGAATCAAAGCCTTTGCAGAAGGGACTTTTCCTTGAACTACTACAGCATCGAACAGCGGCCGGCCACAAGCGCGATCGATCGCCCGAATGTGGTCTGCAACACTGTATCCGTCAGTTTCCCCCGGCTGAGTCATAATATTGCAAACATAAATGCGGGGAACTTCGCTGTTGGCGATCGCATCAGCAATTTCCGGAACCAACAAATTCGGAATAACACTCGTATAAAGACTCCCCGGCCCAATAATGATAAAATCCGCTTCCCGAAGTGCTTGGGCCACCTTGGGCAACGCCGGAGGATTAGCAGGAGTGCAGCCAATTTTGATGATTTGCCCGTTAGCTTTTGTAATGCTGGACTCCCCCTCAATCCTGCGGCCGTCAGCCAGTTCTGCCCACAAAGAAACGTCGCTCAGAGTAGCCGGCAGCACTTCTCCCCTCACTGCTAAAACTTTAGAACTCGCGGCGATCGCCTGTTCCAAATCTCCAGCAATATCGCTCATCGCCGTCAAAAACAAATTCCCAAAACTGTGACCCACCAAACCGTCACCAGCCCGGAAACGATATTGAAATAACTCAGTCAATAACTTTTCCTCATCTGCCAAAGCAGCCAAACAATTGCGAATGTCTCCCGGCGGCAATACCCCAATTTCCCGCCGCAGCCGCCCGGAAGACCCGCCATCATCCGCCACCGTGACAATAGCAGTGATTTTGGCGCTGTAATCCTTCAATCCCCTGAGCAAGTTAGAAAGACCCGTACCGCCCCCAATTGCCACAATTTTCGGGCCGCGGTGCAAGCGACGGTGGTTGAGGAGTCGATCGACCAATTCCTCATTCCCTTCGGGCATCAGCACTTGAGTAATAGAGTTCAAACTGCGAGTTTGACCCCACAGAATTAACAAAATCCCGCCAGCAATGATGATCGGCCCCGACACGTAATTAGGAATAACTTCCGCAATCCACGCCAAAAAATTTCTCAACAATTGCAATAAGAAGAAAATGGGAGTCATCCCAGTCCAAATCGCTAAACCCAAAGTGGCAAGTACCACGCCGCTAGCACTAATCAGCAGCCACCGTTTCACTAACAGTCCGGGGGCTAACCACTTAAACCACTGGTGAACTCGCCCGTTCCGCAAAGAAGGGGGGTAAGGATTTCTGGATTGGGCAAAAACCTGCTTGGCTTTAGCCAAGACGCGGAGGGCTTTAGGAAGTGAACTAATTGACATGGTTAATTAGTCTTAAGGGTATTGGAACAGCTCGAGCTGACAAATTTACAATACAAGAGAGTTTTGATTCTGGCAGTCAATTTAAGTAATTAGTGATTAGTCATGAGTCATGAGTCATTAGGTAGACTGATGACTGATGACTGACAACTTATTGATAACATCCTATGGCTGAGCCACTAATCGAACTCAAGGGGGTAAGTAAGTCCTTCGGCCAGAACCCGATCCTCGATCAAGTCGATCTGAGGATTTATCGGGGAGAGGCCCTGGCAATTATTGGCCCTTCCGGGACGGGGAAATCTACGATTCTGCGGATAATTGCGGGTTTGTTGGCCCCGGATGCCGGTGAGGTTTTTGTTCAGGGACAGCGCAGGGTCGGATGGGTGGACGACGTGGCAGATCCGATCGGAATTGGGATGGTGTTTCAGCAAGCGGCTTTGTTTGATTCGCTGACGGTGGAGGAGAATGTCGGTTTTTTACTTTACCAGCATTCTAAGCTGCCGCGCCGCCGCATTCGGGAATTGGTGGAGGAAAAGTTGGAGATGGTGGGTTTGCCGCGAATTGGCGAACGCTATCCGGCGCAGTTGTCTGGGGGAATGAGGAAGCGGGTAAGTTTTGCCCGCGCTATCATGGCGAATCCTGATAATGACAGGGATAATCCAGAGGTTTTGCTGTACGACGAACCGACGGCGGGTTTAGATCCGATCGCTTCGACGGTAATTGAAGATTTAATCAGGGACTTGCAGGCGGCCCAAGGTGTTTGCAGCACTTATGCGATCGTCACTCACCAAGACAGTACCATCCGCCGCACTGCCGATCGCATCGTGTTTCTGTATCGAGGCAAAGTGCAGTGGGAGGGAACTGTCAATGACATTGCATCGACAGATAATTTACTAATCCGACAATTTTTTAGCGGCAGTGTTACTGGGCCAATTCAAGCGCTTGGATAGTCAATTGTCAGTTGTCAGTTGTCCGTGGTCAGTTGTCCGTGGTCAGTTGGCAGTGGTTAATTGTTTGTCTTGTGGGGAGATAGTATATGTCACAAACCAACTTTCAGAAGTTAGATGTTTATAAATTAGCTGAAAAATTAGCTGATGAAATTTGGAATATTGTTATAACATGGGACGCACTAGCAAAAGATACGGTCGGCAAGCAAATAATTCGATCTGCTGATAGTATTGGTGCTAATATTGCTGAAGGAGATGGTCGAGGTAGCTATCAGGATCATCGGCGATTTATCAAGATTGCCAGAGGTTCTTTATATGAAACAAAGCACTGGTTGAGACGGGCTTATACTAGGCAACTACTAACAAGTACGCAAGTAGAAACACTCAAGCCAATTATTGACGAACTGTCGCCAAGGCTAAACGCCTATCTAAAATCTATAGGCAACACATCAGACAAAAATTAACAACTGCCAACTATCAACTGCCAACTGCCAACTGCCAACTGCCAACTGCCAACTGCCAACTGACTAAGGAGGTAATATGCGATCGCGAACTGTAAGAGAAGGTTCTGTCGGGTTCTTAATTTTAGTAGGAATCGGTTTATTTGGCGGCTTAGTGCTCTGGCTGCGGGGCGTGCAGCTAGGGAACCGCAGCTACAAATTCGCCGTAGAATTTGGCAGCGCCCAAGGAATGCAAATAGGTACGCCCATCAGGTATCGTGGGGTTGCAGTCGGTAAAATTACCGCCCTCCAACCGGGTTCCAACGGCGTAGACGTGACGCTGGAGATTGCCCCCGGAACTTTAGTGATTCCCAGGGATGTTACGATCGAAGCGAATAAATCGGGTTTAATTGGCGAATCGTCGATCGACATTACCCCCAACTCGATTTTGCCAGAATCATTACTTACCGCCAATCCCGTTAGTGCCAACTGTCCCCCAGAGATTATCTGCCAAAATTCGCGCTTAAAAGGTCAAGCTGGAGTCACTATCGACGAACTAATTAAATCCACAGTCCGCCTAGCTAATTTCTACACTGACCCCGCGCTGTTTAACAATATTAAATCTCTGACCGAGAATACAGCCAACACAGCTAAAGGTGCAGCTCAACTCACTCAAGATTTATCGACTTTAACTAAAAATGCCCAAGCGGAAATAAAAACTTTAAATCAATCTGTAAGGGGAGACATTGGGAGCTTAAATCAATCTGTAAAATCCGAAATAGCAAGTTTAAATCAATCATTAAAGGGGGAAGCCAGCAGTTTAAATCAATCATTAAAGGGAGAAGCAAGCACCTTAAATCAATCGCTCAAGACGGAAATATCAGCAGCCGCCGCTGATGTTTCTAAAGTAGCAGCTACGGCGGACACTTCCACAAAAGCCGTATCTGCCGCTGCGATAAATTCTGCTAATTCAGTAACTCAAGCAGCCAATCAAATTACATTAACAGCCAACCAAGTCAATTCTTTAGTAACAACCAACCGCGCCAGTTTAGTCTCAACTCTGAATAACATCAATCAAAGCAGTCAGGAACTGCGGGTAGCTGTCAGCAGTTTGAGTCCGACAATTAATCGAATCAACCAAGGACAATTGCTGAACAATTTAGAAGTTTTATCAGCGAATGCTGCCCAAGCTTCTGGTAATTTGCGAGATTTATCCAGCCAGGTAAACAATCCCGCCACTTTGCTATTATTGCAGCAAACTCTAGATTCTGCACGAGCTACATTTCAGAACGTGCAGAAAATTACTTCCGACGTGGATGATTTGACAGGAGATCCGGCTTTTCGCAACAATATTCGCAGGTTATTCAACGGATTAGGAGGCTTATTGGGTTCGACAGAACAACTGCGACAGCAAGTTAAAGTGACTCAAACATTAGCTCCCCTTTCTGAGAAAGTAAATGCGAGTAAAACTGCCAGAAATCAATCAGTAGAGCCGGGATTTCCCAGCTTGCAAAAACAGCCCAAATTGCCTGTTATACCTTCTCAAACTGCAAGATCAGCAGAACCAGTTGCTCCCGAAAATACTCCTTAAAACAGGGTATCATTGAATAACCGCAATTATTGCAAGATTCGCGAGTTGCTTTAGTTACTAAGGTGCAGCTTTCGCAGCCGGCATTAAAGTTATTGTCCAAATCCTATTAACAAAAAACTCTTTCTATCGCAACAAGGAAAATCAATGACGCAAACATTATCGAAACCGGACGTAACCAAAACCCAGTATACTGTAACTTGGGAAAAATTGCCAGATGACTTTAAATTACCCGACGAGCCTGTGGAAAATATCGACCAACCACTTTTAGCCGCGGCCCTGCGAGAAGCCTTGGATCTCGCAGGATTTATCCTAGCTTCAATGCTAATAGCTTCCAATTTTGGACTGTGTGCCAAAGTTAATGACAAAACAGTAGTAAAAGCACCGGATTGGGTGTACGTTCCCTCGGTATTGCCAGCAGAACCCGGAGAAGTTCGCCGCAGTTATACGCGCAATGCTGAGGGAGAAGTACCTGCTGTAGTGATGGAATTTTTATCGGATACTGACGGTAGTGAATATTCAAATAAACCGACATATCCTTACGGAAAATGGCGGTTTTATGAGCGAATTTTGCAAGTGCCGATTTATGTAATTTTTGAACCCAAATCGGGAGTGTTGGAAGTGTACAGACTCTCGACTTCGGGAGAATACGAATTGCAAGAACCGGATGCTAATCAGCGATTCTGGATAGAATCAATGGGTTTATTTCTGGGGGTTTGGGAAGGCGAAAAATCTCAGAGAAGGGGTTATTGGTTGCGCTGGTGGGATGAGAATGGCAATTTGCTGCTGTGGGGTGCGGAACGGGTGGAACAGGAACGCCAGCGCGCCGAAGAGGAACGCCAGCGCGCCGAAGAGGAACGCCAGAGGGCCGATCGACTAATGGCATACTTGAGAAGCCAAGGCATCGATCCTGATGGCATTTGAAGGTGTGGGAGGTCGATCGACCTTTCGGCCCTTAATCCAATCCCATTTTGATTGCACAATCGAGTCAGCAAGGGCGTTTGAGATTAAAAATAACCACAATTAAGGAGCGATCTGCAGGACTGCAACAACATTAGAAGAAAAATTAGATCGGCTTTCTGATGAATTAGCCTCAGCACTAGAAGCGGAACGCCAGCGTGTTCCTGAACTCACATCTTTGCTACCGCGTTACCGAGCTCGGTTTGGCGAAATGCCAGAGAGTAACGGCTAAAAAGTAAGGGTGCGATCGCGCTTCACCGATCTCGATCGCCCGCGTGTTATTCTCACCTAAATGTCCTTGACAAATATGAGATTTTGTGTACGGCTATAATTGGTTCCAAATTTTAAATGGCGAAGGGCGATCGTTTTGTGATCGAACTTGGGCAATCTAGATATAGGCGCTTCTTGAGTGCCTGAAAAACAGCGAAGCCAAGAATTAGCAATGGAAAGTACACAGAAAAAATCTAGTGATAGTCGCGTTCATCGGAGCGATCGAATTAAGCAGATTTTTGCGTTAGTATCAATGGTTGGCTTTGGTGGTTCGGCAATTTTTGGTATGGTGAGTCTGTTCGGCAGCGGTTTGAGCAGCCAGCACCAACAAAAAACGGCGACTGCTGCCGTTTCTCAGGAATCTTTGCTGGTGGCCCAGGAACGGGGATATGAGACGGTTTTGCAGCGGGAACCGCAAAATCCGACGGCTCTTGAGGGGTTGGCAAATGTGCGGTTGCAGATGAATAATCAGGTGGGGGCGATCGAGCCTTTGGAGAAGTTGGTGAAGCTAAATCCCGATCGGGCGGATTATAAGGTATTGTTGGGGCAGGCGAAGGGAAAGAAGTAGGCGATCGGTTAATCAAGAATTGGCGAAATCTCAATTTTATTATCTATCCTAGGTATCAATAATGTCATCAAACAATTTCTTTTCTATTATCATCCCTACACGCCAGAGACATGATACATTAAAACATTCGATTCAGAGTGTACTTAATCAAACTCATAAGGAGTTTGAACTGGTGGTTATGGACAATTTTAGTAGTGCAGAAACTGCCGAAGTTGTAGCTTCATTTAATGATGAGCGAATCAAGTATTATCGCGCACCTGAAAGACTCTCCATGTCTGACAATTGGGAATTGGGGTTATCTCACGCTACAGGAGAATACATTACTGTTCTCGGAGATGATGATGCTTTAATGCCAGATTGCCTCGAAATTTGTTTAAATCTTCTCCAGGAATATGACGTGCAGACAGTGGCTTGGTCTCGGGGCACTGTATATTGGTGGCAGAGTGCGATCGTCCCTTGGCATAAGAATAAATTGTACGTTCAGTTGCAGGAGCAGGTAGCTGTAAATTTTCAAGCAAGACAAAAATTAAAGCAGTTCTATAATTTTGAAGTTTCTTATGGTGAACTCCCCATGCTCTACAATGCTTTTATTCCTAGAGCCTTAATAGAAAAGATTAAATCTGTTCATGGTAAATATTTCATGTCATCTATTCCCGATGTGTATTCGGGTGTGATTAATGCCTATTATTTAGAAAATTACTTATATTCTTTTCGCCCTCTTTCAGTGGCGGGCAATTCTGGACATAGTACGGGAACTTCATCGTGCTACCCCAGCTTGGATGGGAAACCATTTAAAGATTTTTTAAACGATGCCAAAAAAGATACCAAGAAACTGCTGCACGATAGTTTAGTACCATCAATCAACCCATTTATGGCCATTGCTGACGTGCAAGTTAGAACCAAAGAGTTATTTTTTGCGGAGGATGAAGAAATTAAATTTGATATTTTAACTGTCGTAAGGGCTGGTGCTTCAAGTATCAATATGGATATTGGCGAGTACGACACTCGTTTGCAAGAAATTGAAGAATTGGCTAAAAAACATAAAATTCCCCCTTCGGAGTTTAATATTCCTGAAAGACAGACGCATCAGCCCCAAGCATATCAAGGTCCCATGTCGGACGGAAATGGCTCAATAGGTACCTGGGCGATTAATGGAGAGCAAGCGGGAATATCTAATGTGGCTCAAGCGGCGAGGCTGGTATGGGGAATGTTACCTGATTTAAGCTTTTTTCGGGTTAACTATCTGTCTAAAGAGTACAGAAGTGATCTCTACCAAAACCTGAACTTAAGAGAAATCAATTTAATCGTATTTCCAGACTGGAATCAGCCGGAACCGTCTTTAAATGAGGAGTTTGCCCAGGTAATAAGAGCGATAGCAACTCACCCAGACAAAGATAAGATGACTCTGCTGGTAGACAGTAGCCAAATTTCTGATGAAGATGCTAATCTTGCTTTATCTAGTGTGGTGATGAACCTGTTAATGGAAGAGGACTTAGATGTCTCCGACGGGCCTGAAATTTCAGTGATTGGACTGTTGAGCGAAATTCAGTGGGAAGCTGTGAAACCTCGCCTGCATGGTAGAATTGTGTTGCAGTCTGAAAATAAAGAGGCGATCGCCAGAGTACAAGCCCAACACATTCCCACTCGTGAGCTAGACAGCTTAATTATCAGCAACTCCCGTAATGAAATCAGTTCTCCTTCTTAAGGGTATCCTGCGGTGGGCTAGCTCCAAAAAGCCTAGTTCCCGCTTGCTCATATAATTCTCTAGAAAGTGGGTGCAAAAGATTGTATTCTAAAACATTTTTCACAACTAGCAGCAATAAGCCAGAATCTACCTCAGAGGATTGGTCCGACTTCAGAAGCTTGATTACGCCCAAAGAATCGAGATCAGCTTCTGTATAGCTCCCCATCAGAATAGACAGGTTAATCAAATGCAATAGATTATTAATGTCTGTCGGATTGATTTCCCGTAGATGATGGCGGATTGTCCAAGTAATTCCATAGTCTCCGAATTTTCCCCGTCGCTCCGCTTCTGTTTGCAGGACTTGCATTAAATCCTTTGTCCACAGATAGACTTGTTCGCTATCTCCTCCCGTCATCCCCATCAGCCATGTCGCCTGAGCTTCTATCTCTTGTGCGTCTAATAGCAACGCCAACCCCAAATACCAATAGTGAAACCTATTATCGGGTTCAGCTTCAATAGCCTCTTCGTAGAGATGGGCAGCTCGGCTGTAATCTCCTTGAAGTAAGTTTTGATAAGCTTGATTCTGGATAGTTTCTGCTTGAGTCAATCCAGTTTTTTGTAAAACTTCAAAGGGCGTCAAATTTTCGACCTGTGCGATTAAGGTTTCTCGATACGCTTTCAAATGCGCCCTCAGTCTTTCTTCCTGCTCCTTTCCTGCCACATAACGGGATTCTTTTGTAAACTGACCTGATTCTTTGACAAAAACCATATCAACCTGAAATAAAGCTAAGTCTGAACAACGACAAGCAAGATTGACAATATCATAGGCTACAAAACCTTGCTCTTTCATAAAGTTTATAACACTGCCCATCTTATCCAATCTAGCTGTTACATATAAATTAACTTCTACACTTACCCACTCTGTATTTTGAAGAGTTTGAGTTGCACCTGCTAGGACCTCTAGTTCTCTACCATCTACATCAACTTTGATTAAATACGGCCCTTCTAACTGGCGAGTTTTACAAATTTCATCCAGAGTAACGGCCGGGATTGTCCTTAGCTCAAAGTTTTCGGAGCTAACCTCACCATCCTCTGAGATGTAAGAGTGGATAAAGTTGCTCACATTCACTTGAAGAGGCACAAGTCCTGCCTCTGTGGAAGCAGCAGCAATTATATAGTCTGCTCTTTCAAGATGTTGACAGATTTTTTTTAGATATGGTTCGTTCTCGGCTATGGGTTCGATCAGGAGATATCTTGATTTTGGAAAAGCATAATAAATTTCAAATGTGCCTAATCCAGCACCTACGTCAATAACCGTTTCCGGTTCAAAACCCAACTGCTTTGCATTCAATAATGACCCCAACATTGAACTTCTAGGAATGTGATTATTCGTCATAGTAATTTTTTCCTCTGTTATGCCTAGGGCAGCATTCAATTGCCAGCTTCTACGTAATTTCGCCACATCTGCTCGTATGCTTTCTCCATCTCTCGCGTAAATTGCTTGCCATTCCACAGTGGAGCCGTTTGTCGTGACTGCCGCAGTTTCCAGGATATATGCTGCCGCAGAGCCGCATCTTTCCCTAAACGAATTCCCCATTCTATATACTCTTCATCAGTCCAAGCAATGCCTTCGTTAATCCCAGCATTCATCATCATTGTGTAGCTGTTGCGAGCTGCAAACTGCTCTCCAACTTTTGTCACTAAAGGAACACCCATCCACAAAGTTTCTAGAGTTGTTGTAGCCCCATTATAGGGATAGGTATCCAAAACTACATCAGCGATACTAAGGTTGGCTCGGTGAACTTCTGACGAGGCTACCTCTGGCAAAAATCGTAATCGATTAAAATCTATACCCTCTTCTTGTGCTAATTCATTAAAGAGTTTTTTAATTGAATCTTCCTCAGCGGCTCCTTTTATTATGAAATAACTATTAGGGACTTCACTGATAATTTTCATCTGTAGCCGTGCTGTATCAGGATGCCGTTTGTAACCTCTCTGAGCACTAAGATATATGACCGCATCAGTAGGAATATCTAACTGCTCGCGTCGCAGTGTTGGTACCCCCACTTCAAAACCATCTACTGCTATGTAAGTTTGAGGTAAACGCCATATCTTTTCCGAATAATAATCCTGAGCTGATTCTGGTAAAACATAAGGATCGGCAATAAAATAATCAATTGTAGGTAGCCCTGATGCGTCCCATCCTAGCCATGTTATTTGCACAGGGGCAGGTTTAAGCGCCATCACTTCATAGCTAATATGTGAGGTGAGGCTGTCAAGATCAATTAGAATATCAATCTCATCTTGAGAAATTTGCTCAGCGATTTCAGTACCGACAATCCCGCACCTATATGCTTTAGACACTTGATTCACGTACCATTCTTGTAGGGGGTCCTGCATATTCCTATAATTAATTAAATAGGCATGCAGTTGAAAACGCTCCCGATCGTGGTACTTGATTAGCCATCGAGCTAGCGACCCCACCGCGTGGGTCGCGAGGCAATGAGATAAATAACCGATCTTCAAAGGTTTGGTTAAACTACTAATATTTTTGCGATGAGTAAACTGGCGCTGCCTGTATCGTTCTATCTGCTTTTTAGCAGAGTTTTGAATATTGACTTGGCATATTTGAGCTAATTGGTTACTGATTTTTCTGTATTTTTTTGGTTCATCTCGAAAGTAAGGGAAAAAGAAGGGGGTAAGAAACAGGTTATGAGCTGTCATTAAGTCCAATGAAATTGGCGGTTCAGCTATCAAGGACTCTTGTAGAAATTGGAGGCGATTAACGACTGAGACAGCTTCTTCCCAATATCCACCGGCGCTCATTAACCCCCGAAGGACTAGATGCGTCGCATAGATTTTAGCTGGCAAAGATTCTGCTGATGAATATAAAATTTTAGCGGTCTTTATCCCTTCATTATATTGACCTGCATTCTGGTAAAAAATACTTAATTGACAGATAATATCTAGATTTTTTGGATCTAAGCGTAAACACAATTCAGCAAAGTGTACTGCTTGCCGGGAGTTTTTCCACAAATGGGACAGTCCAAAAGCCGTTGGTATTACAGTGTTAATATATAGTTGGCAGTCACAGACATGAGTAAGGCAGGCTTCTGCCAATTCCAAGGATGATGGGTGCAAAGGATCGTATTCTAAAATGCTTTTTAACACCTGCATCAATACCTCGAAGTTTACTTCTCCAGATTCTTCTGATTTAAGAAGTTTAATCACTCCTAGAGAAGTCAGTTCCTCAGCCGTAAAAGTCCCCAGCCTGACGGAAAGCTCAAGCAAGTATAACAGGTTGTTAATATTTGTGGGAGCAATCTCCCGGATGTGGTGCCGAATTGCCCAAGCCATCGAGTCCTCTTTCAAAGCCTCCCTGCGTTCTGCTTCTGTTTGCAGAACCATTATCAGCTGATCAGTCCATTGCTCAATTTGTTCTGGCTCACCCTCTGCCATGCCTAACAGCCAAGTAGCTTGAGCTTCTAGCTCTTGCTCCTGCAATAATAGCATTAGCCCCAAATTCCAGTAGTGAGACTTGGTATCTGGTTCCGTAGCAATTGCTTGCTCATATAGGTTGGCAGCCAGAGTGTACAGTCCTTCAGTTAAGTATTTATGTGCTTGTTCTTCCAATGCTGCTAAATCTGTAGACGAGGTGTTTTCTAAAAATACCACCATAAGTAAGTCTCCTTTTTTATCCGGATTGTTATGCTCTTATTGCAAAAAAATAGTTCAACGAACATAACTAAACAAAATAACTCTTTAGTGATAAGTTGGCTACAAGACTGGGTAGCGTTCAGAACACTACCCATTGTTGCATCAGCTTCTGATGAGGCTTGCAGGAACAATTCTAGCTTTAAAGGCTAGATCGAGCCTACTTAGAAACTTCCGTCCATGCAGGACCTGTACAACCCAAACTGGCAGCGGCAACCGTTGCATAGCCCGTTACAGCTGCTGTACCGGCCGCAGTTCTTTCGCACAATACCGCCGCAGTGGTTCTTTCAGTTGCTCCTGCAGGCTGAATTAAAGCTACTTTTCCTGCGTATGCTTTGAGCGCTTCCCCTATGGGTTTTGCGACATTTCCCACCTCAGTAGCAGTTGTAGCAGGTGCTACAGGATCGAGAGCGTAGGTATAGTTTTGAGTAGTAGTTTTAATGCCCAGATTCAACTCGCCAACAGATGTGGCAAATCTACCACTCTCTGCGAAGGTAGCTTGTTGAGACCTGTTCATGGAACCGATATACTGCTTAGCTTCTGACTGCTTAGCTTTGTTGGCTTGGTTCAAGAAGGAGGGTAAGGCAATGGCCGACAAAATGCCGATGATGATGATAACCACCAGCAGTTCAATTAGGGTGAAACCCTTATCCCGCTTCTGATTGAGGTGTTGTAGAAATTTAGCTTTCAATTCAGTTTTCATGTTTTATTTCTCCAAATCGCGTGAGATGCTTGATTTTTGACTCCTAAGAGTAACTTACCCCTTTTCAATAACTTTCATATCACTCGCTAACCAAATTTTTGATCAGCCTCAAACCAAACGCTCGAAAAGTATGTATAGAAAGACTTCTAGGCTACTCAGGAGTTCTTTAACTTCCTCAAAAGCTTTTTCTGGCTTAGCTTGCTCAAGAGTGATAGGATGTAGGGGTCTGAGTTTGAGCCAACGCTCTACAAGACACATGACCGACTGTGGCTGATCTGTTTCCCACAAAGGTAGTAGGCAAGCCGCCATCATACTATCTACCGTAATTGGTACTCGCGTAGGCAGACTTACGTAGCGGCTTATCTCGAAAACTTTGTGATTAGTGATAGCATTCACTAGATCGTTTTTTAACTGAGGTGTTCTGAGTTGAGGGTGCAGATAAACTCGAACTTGCTGCCAGTCAGATTGCGTCCATTCATACACCTCTCTAAAAGAGTGAGCTTGATTAGGATGACCACACCAAAAGTCTATCAAGCGGTTGACCGGGTGCAATAACTCAAATAGGTGTAGTCGGATCTCAACAGGGAGATCCGGCAAGCTCATCGCCAAAAAAGCTGGCAAGTTTTCGGGATTTTTGAACAAGTCTGCTAACTCCCATTGTCGCCAATTCACCAGGCTGATGAATTCTAAATTCGCTTCCCTTAAAGCTGCAAAAACTTCGGGAATCGTGTAGCCTTTATCGCCTTGAAGGAGATAGTTGACCAGCAGCCATTCTTCATTTTTTTCGACTGGCAAATTCCAAGTTCTTGCCTTGATCGCTACATTGTCTTGTAATTCTTCTATAATTTCTTTAGCGATACCTATTTCCATTTCTCTGGGGTTTTCTTCTAATAAACCCATTATTTTAAATACTTTTTGAACTGCATAATAAGAAGCGCGTTGGAGAGAACTATGAAGGTTAGCGCGAATGATGCCATCGGGCTTTAAAACGGCTTGCATTGCCTTAAGACCGACCACAGGATCGGGGACTAAATAAAGGACCTCATCACAGTTGATATAGTCAAACTTTAAACCTAAATCGGGTAAATACTCGAGGGGTAGAGCATAAAAATCAGTGTTATTGAAACCGTGATATTGTAACCGCTGTCTGGCCAACTTGACCGACTCCTCAGATATATCTACTCCTATAATTTTGGCACCCGGGTTTGCTTCTGCTAACATCAGAGATTTGTAGCCACTGCCACAGCCCGCATCTAAAATAACTTTACCTTCAGTATCTATAACTTTTTGATTTCTTAAATAGTAAGCTGTTACCAGATTATGAATATAGAGAGATTGATAGTCTGTTTTGGGAGAGTGGTCGAGGGGAATTTTAGGGTAAGGAGCTTTGTCAAATTGTTGACGAATTTTCTCGATTAACTCTGATTCTTGGTTATCCATTCTCAATCAAGCCTAATATTACCAAATTACCTGGTGGGACATTCCTCTTCTAAAATAGAAAGGTATTCGAGCCGCGCCGTCTGGGGCAAAATCTATGGCCCCCAAATTTTCCCACCTGCTGCCATATTGTATCACCAAAGACCTATTCTATAAACACCAACACCGGATTTATCCTGAAAGTATTCCCGATCTCGATCGCCCTCTCCCTCGCCATTAAGTACGGCGGCCCCATTCTATCCATACCCTCAACGGCTGCGATCGCTCTAATCGCCGTGTTTACCCGTACTATTATCCTTGCCGCACTGCTAAGCTGGCGATCGCCCCAACCTAATCAAATCAAGTTAAGCATCAAAAAAATAGGTGCGATCGCCCTAACCAGAAATGCCTCTCCTAAACTCCCTCATGGCTTCCACACTCGAAGCCATCAGCAAGCAGCGACACAATAAGTTAATATCTAAATCTGGCAAAACCACACTTGAATAAATTTTTTCATAATCCTCAGAGCCCAAGCGATACATAGCCAATACACCATCCTCCCAGAACCAGACTTCAGAAACTCCCAATACTCGATAGCGCTGCAATTTTTTGACATTACCGCTAGTGAATATAACCTCTACAGATAAATCGGGAGGAGTTCCAGTTGACCTACCAATAAGATATGATTCGTCAGGTTGTGCTGAAGCTTCGCCTTCTGTTTCTAGAGTAAGGCTTCCTGTAGGTTTAAATTCAATATCTTTGATGTCAAAGTAAAGAGCCAAAAGAATAGTGAGGGTGCGACTTATCGCTTCGTGGTCTTCGGAAACTGCCAAGATTTCTACCTCTCCTTTGTAATAAAACAACCTGATGCCAGGGGAGTCAGAAAACCCCTGTTCAATTAGCTTGAACTGTTGCCAGCTAATCCCGGAATGAATGAACCGTTGGTCTAGTGGCTGTAAAAGTGTCTGTGTCATCATGCGAACCTCAATCAACTTCTGGGTTTAAAACAACATTCATCGCCTCTTTCCTGTTAAAAACTCTAAGGCGCGATCGCAGCCGCAACACAATACTTGCGATAATAGTCTCAATCCTTAATTATACAACCAACTACCACCTCCATGAACACCAACATCAGCCCCATCCTCAAAGTATTCACCCTTTCCGCCGCCCTTTCCCTAGCCATCAAGTACGCAGGCCCTAGCTTATCCATACCCTCTACCGACCTCAACGCCCTAATCGCCGTGTTTACCCCCAGTATCATCCTAGCCGCCATCCTCGGCTGGCGATCGCGCCAACAGCAGCAGTAGAGACGCAATCAAAAAGTGCGATCGATCTACACTAGGTCTAAAGACTATGTTTTTGCCAAAATCTTAATTCCCCGTACAGCTATCAAAACCAAACTTGAGGCACTCACCATGATTCAAACCATCACAGAATTAGTGACATTCGATGAATTCATTGATTGGTATCCTGAGAATTCAGAACACCGCTACGAACTGCACAATGGAGAGATTGTTGAGATGCCAAAAGCAACAGGTAAACATTCTAAAGTGGCCGGTTTTACCAGCGGCTGGTTATTTCTCGAAATAGAACGCTTAAACCTACCCTACTTCATCCCCAAAGAATGTGTCATCAAACCCATGCGCGAGGAATCGGGATATGAACCAGATATTATTGTACTTAACGAACAAACCATTGGAAACGAGCCGCGATGGGAAAAATCATCAATTATCACAATGGGTTCATCAGTCCCCCTAATCGTCGAGGTAACTAGCACTAATTGGGGTGATGATTATGCCCTAAAGCTTGAGGCATATGAGTCAATGGGTATTCAAGAATATTGGATTATAGACTATCTAGGATTGGGCGGCAGACGGTTTATTGGCAACCCCAAACAACCCACTTTTTCGATTTACCAACTAATTGACGGGGAATACCAAGTCAAACTGTTCAGAGGCGGCGAGGGTATTGAGTCCCCAACTTTCCCAGAATTGAAGCTGACAGCGCAGCAGGTGTTCGCCAAAGGGAATTGAGGAGGCTGCTTATGCTAATGTCCGAGTAGGGGTATCTGATTAAAGATGCGATCGCCCGCATCTAAGGTATCTTATAGAGATGCGATTTATCGCTTCTGGGCTGCAGAGCAATTACCAAGCTGCAATTCCCAATACCCTATTCCTCAATCTAAAATCTAAAATCTAAAATCTAAAATCTAATGAAGCTAGGACAGTGGATGGGCTTATTAGCCCTCATCGCATCTTGTTACATCCTGTGGCAAATCAGGCAGGCTCTACTTCTGCTGTTTGCCGCCGTCGTCTTAGCCACAGCCTTAAACAGACTAGCACGATATTTGCAAAAATTCGGACTCAAAAGATCGATCGCCGTACTCTTATCAGTTAGCTTCCTAGTCCTCATCTTCGTAGGATTATTCCTAATCATTGTACCACCATTTGCCCAACAGTTTCAACAACTTACCCAAAGAGCCCCTCAAGGAATAGCAAAATTAAATGAGTGGATCGATCAGATTGAAGCTCGCTTTTCTGGACAAATGGGTCAGCGACTACCGAATCTTGATATTAACGACATTATCCAACAACTGCAACCCCTATTCAATCAACTCGTCGGCGGTGCAGGAGCCTTTGTCGGCAACACATTAGGTGTTATTCTCAGCTTTTTGCTAGTCATAGTTTTGACATTGATGACATTAGCAGAACCTCTCTCTTACCGCAAAGCATTTATCCAACTATTTCCCTCTTTTTATCGGCGGCGAATCGAGGGGATCTTAGATGAATGCGAAATAGCCCTCGGTCGATGGGTAATCGGTGCTTTAATTAGCATGAGCGTCATCACTTTCCTGAGTTTAATTGGTTTGTCAGTATTGCAAGTTCCCCTAGCTCTAGCCCACGGTGTTTTAGCTGGTTTGCTGAACTTAATACCCAATATCGGACCAGGTTTGAGCGTCATTCCCCCAGTGACGATCGCACTTTTAGACTCTCCCTTAAAAGCCGGTTTTGTACTCATCCTCTACTTTCTAATTCAACAATTTGAAAGCAACCTCCTCACCCCTTACGTTATGGCGCAGCAAGTATCGCTACTGCCGGCTGTTACCTTAATAGCTCAAGTATTCTTCGCCACCTTCTTTGGATTTTTAGGCTTATTGCTAGCCCTCCCCCTCACCGTTGTCGCTCAAGTTTGGATTAGGGAAGCCCTAATTAAAGATATTCTAAACCAGTGGAGTGCCAGCCCTAAAATCTTAGCAGCAATCGATTCTGCTATCCATGAAGAATATGAATCTATAGAAGTCGCTGAAAGCCGACCCGAAAAGTTGCCAGAACAGAAAGCCGACATCTCCGATCCGGCTGAAAATGAGGCTTCTGACAATCAATAGTTAAGGTTCATAATGACTTCACTCCTGATTAATTCCCAGTTATAGGACAGAAGTCTTGACTACAAACTTAGGAAATTTGTGGTACGAACACCCTCAACTAACTATCTTAAAGCCTGGCATTTTCTACCGGATCTCGGCCGGCGCTAAAAATCTGTTGAACACTCAAATTTAACTGCCCAAATGTGGGTGACACAACCCTATCACTACCCCGAAACTGACTGACTTGATACTCACCGTCAATCAACTGGTAAACAGAAAAAGTAGGTTGTTTAGGATTGCCAATATAGCGTCGCCCGCCAAGTCCCAAATAGTCCGCAATCCAGTATTCAGAAATGCCCAAAGCTTCGTAGTCAACCAATTTGTAGCCGTAATCATCCCGCCAATTGGTACTGACAACTTCGACAATTAGCCGGACAGAACTCCCCATTGTAATGATAGATTCCTTTTTCCATCTCGGTTCGCTGTCCGTCCCCTGCCTGTCCAAAACGATCGCATCCGGTTCGTAACCAGATAGCTCATTATCAGCTTTGACAACGCATTCTTTGGGAACGAAGTAGGGCAACCCTAGCCTCTCGATTTCAATCCCTAGCTTCAGGCAGAGGAAGCCGGCTACTTCTGAATGTTCTCCTGTTGCTTTAGGCATCTCAACAATAGCTCCATTGTGCAGTTCGTAACGGTTTTCAGAATTTTCAGGATACCAGTCAATAAATTCATCAAACGTGACTGGTTTTAATATCGCTTGAGTCATGGCGATCGCTCCTTATTTTATTTATAATATAACCCTGATATCTGTTATAGCATTTTGCGGTGTTATCAAACCGAGGTCGATCGCCAAAACTGCATTCGCTCGCTCGAAATTCCATCAATCCCAAATCAAAATCACTCCAAAATCAATCAATTCAAAATCTAAAATCCAAAATCTAAAATCTAAAATATATGAGATCGATCGACGAAATCAACGATAAAATCAGCCAAGGCAAAGCCACAGTCTGGACAATCGAAGAACTCAAAACAAGAGTTCAAGAAACCAGCATTACCCAAGCAGCCAAAGAAGTAGATGTGATTACCACCGGCACCTTCGAGCCGATGGAATCCTCCGGTGCAATCATCAACCTCGGCCATACCGATCCGCCGATAAAAATCCGCCAGTGCTGGCTAGACGGCGTTTTAGCCTACTCCGGCTTCGGGGCAGTAGACCTGTACCTGGGAGCCACCCAAGTAGCCGAAGACGGCGAAGAATCCCGCGAACGGGGCGGCGGACACGTCATCGAAGACTTAATAGCCGGCAAACCCGTGCAGTTGCGAGCCTTGGGACAAGTAACAGACTGCTACCCCCGCGCCTCATTTGAAACTACGATTACCCGCGATACAATCAACCAGTTTTATTTATTCAATCCCCGCAACGCATATCAAAACTTTATTGTTGGCGTCAACGGGGGCGATCGCCCGCTGTTCACCTACCTCGGCCCCCTGCAACCAAACCTCGGCAACGCCGTCTACTCGAACCTTGGAGCCATGTCTCCCCTGCTCAACGACCCCGACCTCCAAATCATCGGCATCGGCACCCGCATCTTCCTAGGAGGCGCTCAGGGTTACATTACCTGGGAAGGAACCCAGCACTTCCCGCTGCAAAAACGCCAGCCCAACCGCACCCCCATCGGCCCCGCTGCCACCCTCGCACTCATCGGCGACGCCAAACAGATGAACTCGAAATGGGTGCGGGGCTGCTACTTCAAAAACTACGGCCCATCCCTAATGCTGGGAGTCGGCATCCCGTTTCCAGTCTTAAACGAAACCGTCGTCGCCCACTGTGCAGTATCAGACAAAAAAATAGTAGCGCCGGTGGTAGATTTCTCTATCCCCCGGCGCGTTCGTCCCACATTCGGTTTAGTCAGCTATGCTCAATTAAAGACTGGCCGCATCCTGATCGAGGGCAAACCTGTGCGGGCAGCCCCCCTTGCGAGTATGTTTCTCTCCCGGCAAGTAGCGTTGGAATTGAAGCAGCAAATTGAAGCGGGTCAATTTACCCTCACGGCCCCAGTTGCTCCCCTACCCACCGACAGAGTATTTCTCCCGCAAGATTTGTGGGGTGCCCAAGTCCGGCTCGAATAAAGGATTTTAGATTGGCGATTTAGCGGTTGTAAATTAGTGTTGGACACACTAATCTAAAATCTAAAATCTAAAATTGGTTCATTCCTCGATCGGCTTAGGCTTCTTAACCGGCTTAGGAAGAGGTTCCTTGGGGACAGGCGGTGGTGCTGCTGCTGCGGATTTGATGGTAGGACGCCCTACAGGAGCACCGTCACCGCTGGGCCTAGGAGTAAACGGACGCTTCCCTCCTCCTTTGAAGCCACCGGGAGGCTTGCTGCCGGGGGGGAATTTCCGCTTTTTAATCGGCAGGGCACCAATATTATTAGCCTGCTCAATCATCAGACTGTCAGCTTTCAATTTGACGTGGAAATCCCAAAAAAACCCGATCGCTTTTGTTGCTAAATCTCCCTTGAGTTTCAGTTTAAAAAACTTCATCTTGTCGTCATTCTTGCGGGGAGCTTGCTTGATTTTGACGATGACATACTTTTCTTCGTCTTGAGATTGATAAATCACCTCACCTCTAATAGAAAAATAGCCATCTTCAACATCAGGTTCCGAGGGAGGCAAAGATGCGGTTGATGCTTCGCCGCTAGCCTCAATCTCCGCTGCTTCCTGATTTTCCTCATCAGAGGACGGTTCGGGAGGTTTCTTGAGGGTTTCCGGCTCCCAAACCCCCATAATCTGGGCGTGCAAGTTGCCGTCTTCTTGCCTGGTGCGCGGATAGACCACCCACAAGTGTTCTTGTTCCAGCTCCAGGTGATTTTTGACTAAACTCATAACTCTACCCAGCAAAACTGCGTCGATGGCAGTTCCGTCGGCAGCTATCAGCATACCCCGGGTGAATTGCTCTTCTGATGGCGTGTAGCGGCCCCGCACCAAACCAACAGCTCGGTACTGTCTGGGTTCGCTGGGGGGGGGAATGGGATGTTGGCGCATGACGGAGGGTATGTCCTCAGCGGCCTGACTTTCGTTAGCGGCAGGCTCGGCGTTTGCGGGCGGTACGACTGCTAGGGCTGGAGTATCGCTGACAGGTGTCGAAGACGCTGCAGGCGCGGGGGGTGCAGGAGCCTTGCTGGGCTGGTCTTGTGGCTTTGTTTTGTCCTTGTCGGGGGCAGAACTGTAGCGTGGTCGTTGCAGCCTATCCTTGGACGCTGGGGCGTCTGTTGGTGTTGCCGGTTGATTTTGGTCAACAGGTGCAGCCAACGCCGAAGGCACCGAACTTTCGTCTGGTGTCTCAGGAATGGAATCTGTATCATTAGGCGGATTGACGGCCAGTTCGCTGGGCTGAGCCTTGCGATTTGAAGTAGATTTGGACGATTTGGAAGACCGGTTGGGAGAGGGGTTCATAAAAACTCCTTGCAGCGGAGACACATCCCTTAAGGGAAATTAGGAATAAACTGAAGAAACTGCTTTAAAAACTACTAGCACCTGACAGGCGGGCTTGCGCCCGGAGGTCTGGTTGTGACCCGTCAACGCCAACTTTCAACGCTACGTGTGCCGATCGGTTCGCTGGCTGCTACAATCCTTGCGAGCAAGGACTTTGGCAGTTGCTGACCGATCGATCGCCGATCGCGCTGAGCTGGAGTTGCTGGCTAATAGCATTTAGGATATTCAGCTTGCCTATTTTACTTAATCCAATTACCTAACGGCCTGATCCGCCATATTTTCGGTAATTTTTAGCTTGACCAGACTAAATTGGACAGACACCACAGTCGTTGGGGCCGCGGGTCTGAGTGTCCAAAATTGTTTAGCTAGCATGGAGTTGTGGGTCTGTTACCATATTAGCTGCAAGTAAAAGGCTGCTTTGTCCGTTGGGACTTTGAAGTTAAAAACGTTTACGGTTGCACCGATCGAGCTAAATGGCAGATGCCCCCGGCAATGCCTGAATTCTTAGAAAATAGTAGATTTTAAGCTGGGATAGTTGAATTATGGAAAAAGCAAACAAGCGTCGTGGGTTGATTACTGTGGTGGTGGTGCTGTCGCTCATCGCTTTTTTGGGATTTTCCCTTGTGCCAATTTTGGACAGTATTCTCAAGGCCAGCCAAGCGCAAAGTCAGTCAACTCCAACGCCTACTCAGACGGCGCAGTCTGGGGAGAAGCAATCAGAGTTGCTGCAAGCTCAGGCGAGGGGATACGAATTGGTTTTGCAGCGGGAACCTGACAACGTAACGGCTTTGCGGGGATTGTTGCAGGTGCGACTGGAGTTGATCGGACAAGGAGTGGGCGACATTAAGGATGCGATCGCTCCTTTGGAAAAGTTGGCTTCGCTGAATCCTGAGACTACTGAATACGGGATTTTGCTGGCTCAGGCTAAGGAACGCACGGGCGATCGCGAAGGGGCTGCTCAGGCTTACAGGTCAATTTTAGCGTCTAAGCCAGGGGAAATTAAGGCTTTGCAGGGGTTGGTGAATTTGCTGCTGGTGCAGCAGCGGCCCGAAGCTGCGATCGGACTGCTGCAAGATACGCTCAAGGCAGCTCCGGCTGCAAATCTGGCGAAACCGGAAAGTGTGGATGTAACTTCAGTGCAGTTGATTTTGGGACAGGTTTATGCTGTGCAGAAGCGCTACGAGGAGGCGATCGCAATTTACGACGAATCTGCTAAGGCTAATCCCAAAGATTTTCGCCCGACTTTAGGAAAGGCGATCGTGTTTCAGGAACAGGGCAAAACAGATGAGGCAAAAACGCTGTTCGATCGAGCTACTGAGTTAGCTCCTCCTAACTATAAAGACCAAATTAATCAGTTAGCTAGTGGCACTCCTTCGCGTTCTCCTGGGGCTACGACGACTCCCGAACCGGCTGCTTCTCCTAGTCCAGAAGGTGCGCTACCTAAACCTTAAGGAAAGTTTTAAGTAAAAGAGTTTTGAGTGGTCAGTGAAAGAGTTTGAAGTTAAAAACTTAATCGTTTAAAATCAAAACTATTCGCTTTCTTCTTCATTACGCAGGACTTACGAAAAGAAACCCGGTTTCTACGAGAAATCTTGGTTGAACGACGACAGATACAGGTCGAAACCGGGTTTATAAGTCCTCACGCCCAGTGTCCTTTTACCGATTACCAATTACTAATTACCAATTAGGTAAGACCTCGGAGGGAATTATGACCCAAAGCGTTGACCGCGTTGTTCTACCTCCTGCTTTTCCAGACCACACTCAATTACCAGACTCCGACGGTATTTTTGTTAAAAATTTTCAGGAGCATCCGCAAAGTTTAATTTTAACAGATTCGATCTGGCCAATTATGCAGGCACGGCATCCTGACGGACAATATGCGATCGGTCAAGACTGCGGCATTTACTGGCGAGAAACCGAGCCGCCGGAAAAAGGTGCAGAAGCTCCTGATTGGTTTTATGTTCCCAATGTACCTCCTAATTTAGACGGTCAAATTCGTCGTTCCTACGTGCTGTGGCGGGAACACATAGCACCATTAATTGCTTTGGAATTTGCCAGCGGGAACGGCGATGAAGAGCGCGATCGTACTCCTTTATCTCGCACCGATGAAGGGGTAGTTACTAAACCGGGAAAGTTTTGGGTGTACGAACAGGTGATGCGAATTCCCTATTACGGCATCTATGAAATTAACAGCGGTCGATTAGAAGTTTATCGGTTGATGGAGGGGTATTATCAACTGTTAGAACTCAATCAACGCGGTCATTTTCCCATTGCATCTTTAGGGATAGAATTGGGACTTTGGCAAGGCAGTTATCAAAATCAAACCATGCTTTGGCTGCGTTGGTGGGACGAGGAAGGTAATTTGCTGTTGATTGGCGATGAAAGAGCAGAATTAGAGAGATTGCGAGGGGAACAACAGCGGGAAAGAGCCGAACAAGAAAGATTGCGAGCCGAGAGTGCAGAACAGTCACGACAAGCTGAATTTCAGGCAAGAAGGGATGCAATTCCCCGGTTGTTGGGAATGGGGTTGAGTGCCGAACAAGTGGCGGAGGCGTTAAGTTTATCTGTGGAGGAAGTGACGGATAATGCTGGAGAGTGAGATAGTGAGAGAGAATTGGGGAAAAGGGCGATCGGTCTTAATAGACTTCATCATGAGAACCCATTTTGAGCAATAAAATAGCTTCCTCCTCATCTTCTGGATTGGTCACAAACTCAAATAAAATCCGATAATCATAATCTATTGAACACGACCAGATACCCGATAAATCTCCTGTCAGTTTGTGAGTTCGCAAGCTGGGGTTAAAGCAGTCTTCAGACAAAAGTTCAAGCGTAGCTTCAATTAAAAGGCGAATCTGAGGATTTTTACGAACTAACTTTTTGAAAGTACGAATAGATTTGGGAGTCCAACCAATTTTCATCAATCATCCAACTCCGCCATAAAATCGGCTACCGACCCAAATTTAACATTGCCCTCAGCATACTCTTGACGAACTTCTGCCACTTCCTTGAGTAATTCATTTCGTCGCTGTTGTCGCAGACGATTCTGAAGAATATCTAGAAGCAGGGCTTGATCTTCTAATGATAAAATTTCTACAGCTTCAAGAGCTTGCTGGAATTGAGATGTCTGTGTCGTTTTACTCATATATTATTTGCTACTTATAATCACGATATTTTGTATTTATTTTAGCAAGACTTGTCCTAAGATAGCATTTTTTAGTTGTAATGTGGAGAATTCCTGAGACGACCTTCAAAATGAACAAATTAGGTGTGAACTGCTAGCCCTACAAATTAATACCACATTTGCATCTTCTACAATCGCTTCTCACCCGTGCATCCTAAAGCAATATAAGGCGAGCTCACTCAGTAGTCACCTAGAGCTTTACGAACCTCGATTTCTTCAGCAGCGATTTCGATGGCTTCTGCTGGAACCCTTTGTTTATCGATAATGCCTGCATCAATGAGTGCATCAACGATCAAAGCCGCTAACTGCTCGCTTGTTAAAGTTCGTTTGGCTTATTCGTTATTAAATTCCTTTTCGGGAAGTTCGCGCATTGTTTTCTTTATCCCCTTTTTTTGCCGTTTAATTAGTAAGGTGGGCGATGCCCACCCGACAAATTAATACTTCCTCTCCTGCGGCTCAAACATCGTAATCGCCACCGGCATATAAGCCAAATCAATCCCCGCAGGCGAATAATAAGCCAGCGTATGCTTCAAAAAATTCCCATCATCGCGCTCAGTAAAATCTTCCCGCGAATGAGCTCCCCGACTTTCCTGCCGGTTCAAAGCAGAAGTTAAAATCATTTTCCCGACAATTATCAAACTCCGCAACTCCAAAGCTTCCACAATTTCCGTATTCCACAACTTGCCTTTATCGTCTAAGTAAACCTCCTCATATTGTCGCTCTAAATCCGCCAATTTCTTTAAACCTTCCTGCATCAATTCGGCGCTACGAAATACGCCACAATACTCAGTCATAGTATCTTGATACTGCTGCCGCACTTCATTGATTCGGTATTTTCCCGGACGTTCTAAAAGTGCCTGAATTTGCTCTTGTGCTTCCGTAACATAACGCTGTTCGTCTACAGATGGTAACTTGCGATTTTGTACGAATTGTGCTATGGTTGCGCCAGTGACTTTGCCGTAAACTACGCATTCTAAAAGCGAATTGCTGCCCAAACGGTTTGCGCCGTGAACCGACACGCAAGCTGCTTCGCCTGCTGCAAAGAAACCGTCTACCAAACTGTCAGGACTGCTGCGAACTTGCCCGCTAACATTAGTAGGAATTCCCCCCATTGAATAGTGAACCGTAGGGCGCACGGGCATCGGCTGATTTACGGCATCAATTCCTAACAAACGGTGGGCTTCTTCCCAAGCAAAAGGAATTTTGCTCATAATTTTTTCGCGTCCCATGTGCCGCAAATCGAGGTAGATAAAGGGGCCGCCGGCACTACCATCAACATTAATTCCTCGACCGGCGCGAATTTCTATGGAAATTGACCGCGAGGTGATATCTCTGGGCGCTAATTCCATCCGCGACGGGGCATAATTGGCCATAAATCGATCGCCCTCTGAATTAATCAAATAAGCGCCTTCCCCCCGCACAGCCTCCGAAATCAACACTCCCACGGGATACAAACCAGTCGGGTGAAACTGTACGAATTCCATATCTTCCAGCGGCAATCCAGCTAAAGCCGTCATGGCCAAACCGTCTCCCGTCGAGGCATAATCGTTCGAGGTCGTGTTGTAAACCCGACCGTAACCCCCCGTAGCAAACATCACCGCCTTAGCACGCACGACCTCAATTTGACCGTCTAGCAGGCTGTACATAACTACGCCCTTGGCTTGGCCTTCTTCCAAAATCAGGCGCGTGACATACCACTCCTGATAGATGTGAACTCCGCAGCGGCGCAGATTGTTGACTAATTCGTGGAGGATGGCGTGACCGGTTTTGTCGGCGGCGTAGCAGGTGCGGCGGTGGGAATGTCCGCCGAAAGCGCGCTGGGCAATTCTGCCGTCTGGGAGGCGGGAAAAGAGGACTCCCATGTGTTCTAAATCTATGACTACACCGGGTGCTTCCCGGGTGAGGATTTCTACCGCGTCTTGGTCAGCTAAATAGTCTGAACCTTTTACCGTGTCGAAGGCGTGGGCTTTCCAACTGTCTTCGGGATCGACATTTTGGAGGCTGGAGGCCATGCCACCTTGGGCTGCGACAGAGTGCGATCGAATCGGGTGAGTTTTAGCGACGACAGCTACCTTTAAACTGGGGTCAGTGCGAGCAATTTCTACTGCGGCGCGGCAACCTGCTAAACCGCCGCCTACAATGATTACGTCGTGTTCTAGCATTTTTTTTAATTATTTTGAGTGTTCTGCTCAACTTATGGTGACGCAAAAAAAAACTTCCTACCAAAAGAGCAGGAAGTTTTTTAACTTTTGATTTGAATGGAAAATCAAAAGTTAAAATTTCAAATTGGACTAGCCGGCGCTTTCGGCAGGGTTCTGAAGCGACTGATTTCCCGTTGCAGAAGGTTGAGGTTCCGTACCGGGTTCTACAGCAAGCACTTCAATGTTATTTAGCAGAGTTGTAACGAAAGCAAACAGCAAGAAGGGCAGAGACAGCACTAAAATCAAGCCGACAGTAGCCAAGGCGAAGATTTGGCGGGCGCTACTCCACAAGGCGAGTGCCGACGCTAGACTTAGGAAGATGACTATCAGCCAAACAATGATTTGACCGTAAATGTCGCCAAAGGTGAGCGTACATCTAAGGCGATAGTTTTGGATGTTATTCATTTGATGCCTCGCGAGATTGCTATTACGACTTGTCCAAAAATAGTTTGACAGTGCGTCAATGCCTACTGTAAATTTATCAGTTTAGCTGCCGCAACTTGGTTTTGGGGCTGTTTTAAACATTCTTTATATAAGTTGCCACAACACTTGGTATATTTTTGCTTCAGACTGGGAAATTCTGCCGAAACAGTTGGCGATCGCACTCGCCCGGCCTAGAAACCGGGTTTTTTAGGGTTTTGGCCGGCCCACTAGAAGTAAACGTGCGAAAAACCAAGGTGATTGCCGCCCGTGCCTCCAGGATTACGAAACAAAGGCATAAGGGGAAAGTCTACTTTTTGAGGGAGCCCTGACTTGGTAAAGTAATGTTAAGCTGCGTGGAAATGGAATCAACCTTTATAGCGTCGCACCTGTCTTTTAGCCCATGTCTTCAGAGAGCAAATTGCTGATTTCGCGCTGTTTCCTGGCTAGTTTGGGAACGCAGATGTTTATGTACCGCGAAGACCGGATTCCCCAACAGAGCCCGGTGCTGGTGGTGAGCAATCACCGCAGTTTCTTAGATCCTGTGCTGCTGACGGCGGCTTTGGGTCGATCGATCCGCTTTGCTTGTCATCATTACATGGGTCAAGTTCCGGTGATGAGGGAAGTGGTCACGACTTTCGGCGCTTTCCCCTTGGAAGCACCGGAGCACCGACAGCAGCATTTTTTCTCTCAAGCGACAGCGCTGCTGCAAAGCGGGGAGATGGTGGGGGTGTTTCCAGAGGGTGCAGAACCGATGGTGAAGCTGACTGGGCCGAATACTGTGGGGAAGTTTCAGCGGGGATTTGCTCATTTGGCTTTGCGAGCACCGGTGCGGGATTTGGCAGTTTTGCCGGTGGCGATTAGTTCTTTTGAGGAACACTCAGTACGATCGGGTGTACCGCTCAAGTTGTTGAGTTTGTTCGATCCTTCGGAACCGCTGTTCGATCGCTCTGGGTGGCATCCTGTGATAATTTATCAGCGAGTTAATGTTTTAATCGGCCGGCCTTACTGGATTACTGTCGATAGACAGCAGCAATATCAAGGCAAAAAAGCCAAAGCAGTTGTGGCTGAACTCACAAACCACTGTCAGGGAGAAATTGCAGAATTACTCCAACGAGGTTGTTTGTAAGTTTGTTGACTGTTGGCTATTGACTGTTGACTGTTGACTGTTGACTGTTGGCTGGTATCAGATTTCCAATCTAAAATCTAAAATCTAAAATCTAAAATCGATTGACTTGAATCATGGCAAATGCTAACAACAAGATTCGTTTCCTAACCCCCAAACCGCCGAAACCCGATCGCCCTTTATTTGTATTTCTGCCCGGTATGGATGGTAGCGGTTTGCTGCTGCGGCCGCAAATTTCTAAATTAGCAAATGATTTCGACATTCGCTGCTTAACTGTACCGGCTGACGACATGGCTAGTTGGGAGGTACTGGTTAGCGAAACAATTGCCTTAATTGAAGCCGAAAAGCAAGCCGGAAAGCCGAAGCGGCCGGTTTATCTGTGCGGCGAGTCATTTGGGGGCTGTTTAGCGATGAAAACTGTTTTAGAAGCTCCTCAATTGTGCGATCGATTAATTTTAGTCAATCCAGCTTCTTCATTCCGACAGCAGCCTTGGGTGCAGTGGGGATCGTATCTGACTCAGTGGCTGCCGGCCAACCTGTATCCGCTGTCGGTAATCGGTTTATTGCCGATATTAGCATCATTAGGAAAGATTGGGCACGACGATCGCCGCGCTTTGCTAGAAGCGATGCAAGCGGTACCGCAAAACACGTCTGTGTGGAGATTGGCGTTAGTGCGATCGTTTAATGTTGACGAAAATCAGTTGCGCGGCATCAAACAGCCGACGCTAGTAATTGCTAGCGGTGCCGATCGGCTGCTGCCTTCTTTAGCAGAAGCGAAGCTTTTAGTCAAGGTAATTCCCAAAGCTCAAATGGTGCTGCTGGCTAACAGCGGTCATGCTTGTTTGTTAGAAACAGATGTTGACCTTTACGGGATTATGCAGGGTCGCAATTTTTTGACAAATAGGTCATTAGTTATTAGTTATTAGTTTAGTTAGTGCTACAAAAACTGACCGTGCGTAGTGCGTAGGTTGGGCCCGTGGAACGAACCCTCCGTTTCACTCCGCCCAACATTTTCGGTATGATTTTCCTTAACTGAACCGTATTGAATTATGCTCAATCTCAAGCTTCCCGAACAAAGACGAAAACTTTACATTGAAATTGCACTGCGTAGATGCCGTCCCGGTAGTGGCAGCAGTCAAGATTTTCTGAATAAAAGAACTTGGAATCATCCCGTGACAAACATTAAAAGGGAGCATCCCGATTTTGCAAAAAGCAAAAATATTAAACTGCAAATTCACCATTCAAGTAGGCACAACGAAGTTGCAACATTTGAGAGACACTTTCAGATTTCCACTGCGCTCCTGAAATTTTGAGCCTTCTACCTATCTGCTTGACCGCTGATTCTACCGCTCCCGAACCAATGGAACCTGGTTGCAATTCCTGACAAGTTTCATAGTCCACAAGTCGAAAACGGTGTTTTTTGAGGTAGGCACGGAAATTAATCACTTGCCGACGATGGCAGTTATCAAAAATGGCGATCCTCTTCGAGGGCTGCGCTAACGCATCTTCCACCCGACCACGCCATAACAAGGCCTCAGCAAGTTTTATCCGCTTACCGGAGCCACCCACTTTATACAGATTTTCTTTCAGGTGATACCAGTCTAGGATTTCTTGCCGTTGTTCCGTTGTCCCTATAGCGCCTCGCGTGAGAACCCCGGTCTTTTAAGCCGGGGATGAAACGCAGTTGTAGCCTTTAGGCTACGAGTG
>NZ_JAUBTS010000071.1:0-29984 GCF_036705105.1 Microcoleus sp. B9-D4 | reverse complement strand
CAAAAAGTTATGTGTCGCCGAGCTTGAATTGCCCATCAAGTGCGATCGCAATTTTTCCTAACTTATTCAGTAAGCCCTACTATACAAACGAAGTCCGCCTCCGAGGACTAAAGAATAAACTTGTAGTTGTAGGGTGCGTAATCCGCGAATTATTTTATCAATAATTGACGACTAAAAGCAGACGCACCCTACTAACTCTTACTCCTCTCTCTGCGTTCTCTGCGTTCTCTGCGGTTCAATAATCCCACTCTATTCCTCAACAAAATTGTTTTTCTCCCAAAACAATCCCGCAGCAATTCCCACCTGAGAAACCAAAAACAAGGCAGCAATTAATAGCTTGTGAAAGCCCGGTGCGTGGAAAAATGGATAAGTTAGCAAATTCAAATAAAATGACGGATGTTGTAATTTCCCATTAGCCCCGCGTTTCGAGATCATTTGCTGAAACAAAAAAGCACCTCTACCATAATTGAATTGCTGTTTCCAAAATTTGCGAAGAGTTAGTGCATGGGAGTGATAAACTATAACTTCGGGAGCGTAAATGGCGGCATGGCCCGAATGCAACCACCGATCGCAAAATTCCCGGTCTTCTCCAGCCGCTAGAGAAAAAGTCGTGTCAAAGCCGCCGATTTTTTGGAAAGCCTCAGCGGGAAGGGCAAAATTGTTAGAAGTGAAAAATTGTGCGCGATCGCCAATAGCATTATAGTAACTGTAAAGGTAATCGATCAGTTGCTGGCTGGCAGTAGAATAAATGTTATCCGGAAGTGCGTTTACAGTTCGACCTCCGATTAAGCAATCTGGTGTTTCCACAAATCGCTTTTCCAGATTTTGGAGCCAATCTACCCCCACAGTACAGTCATCGTCTGTAAACACTAAAAATTTGCCTTCTGCGGCAAAAGATCCAGTATTTCGCGCCGTTGCAGGGCCGGAGTTTGGTTGTGTCAGAAGGGTGATATTTAGCTGATTTTGAAAAGGGGAAATTGTATTTTCTACAGAGATTTCGGTGCTATCGTTGACGACGATAACTTGAAATTTATCGCGCGGATATTCAATTTCAACAAAAGACTGAATACACGCCGCTAATTTATCGGGGCGATTGTAGGTCGGAACAATAATTGAAAATAGAGTTTTAGCTTGGTTCATGATAACTAATAACTTTTAACTTTTCAAGCGATATAGCACCGACTCAGTATTAAAATCTTTCCCGAAAACTGGTTGCAGCGGGCCCCGATCACTTGTCAGCCAAGATAGAGCTTTTCTGGTAGCTGCGTTTGTCTCAGTCAGGGGCCCGAATCCCACAGTCCTAATTTTATTTTGCCGCAGGTTGTCAATCCATGCCGAAAGTCGATCGGCTCTAAATGGTACATATAAAACTTGTCTGTCCAAATTTCTCCCGTAAAACAGGTAGCTGCGCGAACTTAAAAAGAAGCCTATTCTTTCATCAGGTATTGTATTTTTATCAATGTATTCGTAAATACCACGATACAGTTTGGTGCGTGCAAAATCTCGCTTTTCCCTCCAATGACCAATTACTATCAATCCTATACAGACACCAATTATCACTATATAAATCGATTTTTTGCGGGTGGGAAATAGATGATTCAGCCATCTATAGCCAGGATTGATTTTCAACCATATCGCAGCCAGTGTCACTGACACAAGATAAAATAGCGGATATGGTAATATATATGGCCAACTGGGGCCTAATATTTTTCCGATAGTATTAATAGCTTGTCTTGGGTTAGACTTCAAATTATCAATCAACAAACTCCCCCAAACAATACTATCTCCGGTGAAAGAAGCATTTTTAATATAATCAAAACTTGTGTTGCTAGTAATTCCGCACAAACCACTAACCAAAACTACTATCACAACAGCTAGATTTGGAGTTTTCAAGAGAGTTGCTGTAGCTGCTGCGGCGATGGCGAGTACGCTTAAAAAGGGAAATCCGTATCTGAGGTTAAAACCGAGTATAGGGCTGAGTTGACCGATCACTTCTCCGACAGTACCGGACGTGTAAGGTGTAATTAGATACAGAATTCCTGTGCTGGCGAGAAGTATAATTAAAATAATATTATTTTGATTAATTATTCTGGTTTTACCCTGGAAAAAAGCCAGAGGTGCTGCCAATACCTGAAGCGCGATCGCCAGAAAGGGCAGTTGCAATCTAATGATAATTTGTAAACCGACAGTTTGCCAGTGGGAAATATTGCTGGGATTAAATTGAGCTGCTAAAGTGCTTTGCCAAGCATGGAAAGACGGCGAAGCGGGCGGCTGCTGTACCGGAGGTGTTTGCCCAGGTACGGGAGACGGTAAGGAAACAGGATCTAAGGGAATTTTAAGATCGCCGACTTCGCCGACAGGATAATTGATTTGCAGCAAGTTTCTCGCATACCAAAAACCTCCTAAAAGCAAGCAACAAGCTATGCCGCACAGTAACACTGGTTTGAGAAAGTGGCGACTTCTAAAATTAGCTGCTGTGGATTTTTTATTAACCGCGAATATTTTAATTTCTAATATTGCTAATCCTCCTAAAAGTGAGGCTGCATAGACTATTCCCGTGATTTTTATTCCGGCTAGCATTCCTGCGGCTGCCAAAAATAAGGATAGTTCTGATTGCAATCTGCTTCTATGATAGGATAAACCAAAATATAAACCGACTGTAAATATTGCAGCTAGCGGTAAATCTGGGTGAAGGGTGTTAACTTGGTTGAGCATCATCGGTACTGTCAATACTAAAGATGCTGATGCCATACCGTGAATTCGCTTTGCTCCAAATTTTAAGCTCAATAGATAGACGGCAATTCCCTCAAGTACCCACGCAATTAGCAGGGGAAAAGCTGCTAGAAAATCTTCTCCGAAGGGAAGCACACACAAAGCAGATAAAACGTGCCAATTGTAGGGATATACTCGTGCTTGTTCTTGTTCAAAAATCCAATTACCCGCAGCATCTAATAATGTAAATGAATGGGTTTGATACCATCGGGCGATCGCAGGCAGGTGAAACCACAATGAATCATAGTTGGTTGTGGGTTTGCTTGCGAGAGTGTCCAACAGCAAAACCCCTGCAACAGCGGTGGCAACAATAATTAGGGATTCTGATTTGCCTAAAGGTTGCTTGAGTTGGGGAATCTGCCACTGCGAAAAGGTAAAAGTTTTGTGGTTTTTGGCATTAATCAGGATGAAGCCGATCGCACAAATCAGAATTTCTGCTATAATCACCGCAGCAATATTTAGTCGATCGGCACTTCCTAAAATCAAGCCGATACAAACTTGGGCAATACTCCATCCCGTCAGGAGTACGAGGATAAAATGGGGAAATGAATAGTTATTGTTTTCTTTCTGATTTTCGAAGGCAAGAGACAAGCTTAAGGGAATCGGGCCGACTACAATAATCAGAAATAAAATTAATTCCCACAAATGCTGCGCTATTAGCATAAGCTGCAAGTTACCATTTTTTATGAGTTTTTCCTCGTTACCCAAAAGTGTCTGGTAACGAGGAAAAGTAACGAACACGTGAGCTCGTTGCACAAAACATAAATTTTCTTGTGGGGAGTAGGGGTTGGGATTTTCCACCGTTCCACAAGAAAATTTATCTACGCAATCCCCAATTTTTACCTGTTAGCTTGCTTCTGAGGTTTGGGTTTGACTGCTTCAGGATCTTTGGGCTTAGAAGTGTCAGCTTTTAACAGTTCCGGGAATGGCGGCTGAAGGTTGTGAACTTCGATGTCCATTCCCAGCGGCAGAGGTGGAAGCTGGGGCAGATCGTTTTCCAAATCCTTTAGTGAGTTAGCGGTTTGTATTTCCACCATTTTCGGCATTTGCGGTACTTTGGCGGTTTCCAAACTGCCGATCATTTTTGCCAGAGCGAATTCTAGCTGAGAGCCCGGGTCGATCGCCACCCAACCCTGGTCAGTCATTTGCCGAACCTCGAAGTGGAGGTGAGGCCCTGTAGACATTCCTGTACTGCCGACGCGGCCGATCGTCTCTCCCTGTTTCACCCACTCTCCCGGTTTCACAAACAGTTCCGAAAGGTGGGCGTAGAGAGTTTCCTGAGAATTTTTGTTGTGGTTGAGAACCACCGTCAAACCGTAGCCACCCAACCAATCGGCGATCGCCACTTGACCCGCATAGGCTGCCAGTACGGGCGTTCCCATCGGGGCCCCCAAGTCAGTTCCGGTGTGAAACCTGCCGTAGCCCATAACCGGATGAGTCCGCCACCCAAACGGCGAAGTAATGGCCGAAGCAATAGATAGCGGAAACAGCAAGCTGGTGTTGCCATTTCCGGGCATACCTGCGGGACGCGGCGTGAGATTGTAGTAAGCAAAACCGGTATTGCTGCCGCTGCTGACACTAACCGCACCGACTTGAACCGGCCCGAGTCCCATGCTGGGCGCTGGAGCGCCGCCGCCGTAAGATGCAGATCCGGCATAATATCCAGCGTCTGCGGAGTATCCAGTGTCTGCGGAGGAGCCGATGTTAGCCGAGTAGCCGGTGTCTGCCGAGTATCCAGCGTCTGCGGAGTATCCTGCGTTAGCCGAGTAGCGCGGGGGTGCGTAAGCAGATTCCGGCGGGTTTGAACTCCCCCAAACCTGGCTGCCTATTTGTTGAACGGCTTGACCGAGTTTACTCACAGGATTTCCGCTACTATTTCCGGCTACAGTTTCCCGAACTTCGCCCGGAAGGCTTTCTGGCAGATTTCGAGGAGGAGGGGCTGCAATATAGCCGTCGTCTGCGATCGGAGCTTCCTCTCTGTAGTTGGGTTCTCCGGCATCTGCCGTCACTGGCTCGGAAACAGCAGGAGGCGCGCACAAACCGCCTTCTCCTTCGCAGCCAGTCGATCGTTCTGCAAACTCTATGGTTGTTGGCGCTTCGTACTCGCTGGTAGCGCCCACGCTGTAGTCTGTTTGGTCGATTTCAGCGTGGGCTGGGTTAACTGGCGCTTCAAAAGGCGGCTCCTGGGCAGTCGCTTCTGGCAGGGGAATCAGCGCGGGTTCCGGCAGATAATATTCGGTGGGAGGTGGTTCGCTGGCGTACTCAGGCTCTGACGGCGGTGTGGCATCGAAAGGCTCGGAGGGTGGAACTTCTGCCTGTGGTTCAGGGTATGGTTCTGGCGACCCTTGGCTATATTCGGGTTCCGGGGGCGGGAGAGGAGCTTCAAATAATGGCTGGAGGTCTGCTGCGCCGGGGACGGCTTGTTCTGCTGGCGGAATTTCGGCTTGGGCCCAAACTAAGCCTTTGCTGAGCAGTCCCAGACTGGCAAGACAACCCAGTCCCACCAGCAGTGAGCGATCGGACAAAAGGCGCGATCGAGTCCGGGCGCCTGTAGGGTTCTTTTTTTGCTGTTTGGTTTTCAAAGGGGCTGTTATTTGCTTGTCTGGAACTGGTTTCACGATTTTTTTTCCCAACTCAACAGGGGGCACAAGGATCTCGAAGTCAGGATCGAATGTATGGCAATCCTTGTCTTTATATACAGGCTTAACTGATTTTACCGGGCTTGAGGCAATTTTTTTTGCACATAGAACAAGCTCAAATGCCTTACGCATTCACTCGCGATCGATATCCGGTTTTTTTGATCCCGATGGCACTTGCCTAGAAGTCTGTGACGGCCACAATGATGATAGCGCTTTGACGTTCCTCTATGTTAATTAGTTGCCTATATTTATCGGGTTAGGCAAAATTTCGGCGCTGTCGATCGTCTTGAGATATTGCACCATTCTCAATAATCTTTTCAGGGCGGGCAGGATGCCCACCCCACAAGAAAATGCACTTGTTGTGGAACAGGCATCTTGCCTGTTCTTGAGAATGGTGCAAGATGTGAGTCGTCCTAAAACCGCCGACTCATCGCGATTTTTTCCTGAAAGCTGGCGCTGCCTTTAAACTTCGCGGACAAAATTTTTGATTGTTTAGAATACAAGCTAAATGATGCGCTTGGGTAAGGATAGGTTTCATGACTGTAGCTGGCGATCGCTTGACAAATTTTCCAAACTCTGAGTGCTTCGGACAGCCTGACGGTATCAGTTGGGAGTGGCAGAGTTCTGAAGGGTTGCCCTATCTGACTTGCAGCTTGCTTTCTCGCTGGTCTCACGGCTTTTTTACTCGCGATTTCTCGCCCCAGGGGCCGATCGATCTGACGGAAGTTCTCGAACCTGGAGCTAAGGTTTACCGACTCCAACAGGTACACGGCAATGCGGTACTCAAAACGAGTGAGTTGTCACCGGTTGTGGCTCCGGGCCCGGAAACCGCTGCCCCAAGCTATGCTGAGGCTGATGGCTTGGTTGCCGAGCGAGAATTGGAGGCGCTGTGGGTTTGCTCGGCTGACTGTGTGCCGGTGCTGATTGCTGACGATCGCACGGGACTCGTTGCGGCAGTTCACGCGGGTTGGCGCGGGACTGCTGCTAAGATATTACCAGAGGCGATCGCTCAACTTGTGGCACAAGGCAGTCAACTAGAAAATCTGAAGATTGCTATGGGGCCGGCGATCACTGGAGAGGTTTACCAGGTATCTGTGGAAGTAGCAGCGGAACTGGGAGCCACCATTGCTCCTAAGAGTGCCGTTAGTGCGACAGCAGACGGCATCTGCGAGTTTTTGCATCAACTGCCGGAAACGCCTGTCTTAGCCGATCCAGAACCGGGAAAAGTACGCTTGGATGTTCGCCTCTGCAATGCTCTGCAATTGCAGCAGTTGGGAATCGATCTTTCTCAAGTGGCGATCGCTCCTTTCTGTACTTATTCTGACTCGGCTCGCTTTTTTTCCTACCGCCGCGATCGACTTAAAAAAGTCCAGTGGTCGGGAATTGTGAGTGCCTGCGGGACAAGTCCCTTCTGAGGGCATTTGGCAGAAGGTAAAATTTTAGACGGCCAAGATAAAAATAACAATCTTTGGATTCATTATTTTTTATTTACGAATGCCAAATGCCTTCTAGTTTCAACCTTCGTAAGGTTTGCTGGTTCCTGTTTTAAAGCACTAAAAACTAGCAGCAAAACTTTTGGGAAAGCGGCAGAGATCCCGCCCCGCTTTCCTCTCTTGTTAAGATTACTCTATAACGAGAGTCTTCAGCGGGTTATTACAATGAGTGAGCCAACTCCCTATCAACTTCTTGAAGTCGATGAAGATGCTTCCTTTGATGAAGTGCAAGAGGCCCGCACGCGCCTAGGCGAGCAGTACAGCGGTGACAAGAAACGTTTGGAATTGATCGAAGCCGCTTACGATGCGATCCTCATGGATCGCCTGCGGCAGCGACAGGAAGGGAAAATTAAAGTACCCGAACGCATCCGCTTTCCCGAACGGCTGACTCCCCCACCCCCAAGCTTTACTCCCTCTCCTCCGAGTGGCAGCCCAGCTTGGTTGCAGCGGTTAATCGATACTCCTAGTCGATCAGACATTTTGTGGCCGGCTGGGGTGTATGTGGGTTTAGGCGGACTGAGTATTTATCCGGCAGCTAATGATGGTTTACTACAGTTGACTCTGGCTCTTGGGGTCGGCTGTTGTCTTTATTTTGTTAATCGCAAGGAACAAAAATTTGGTCGGGCTGTGCTGCTGACTGTGGCTGGCTTGGTTATAGGCTTGTTGCTAGGAGGCTTTTTGGGTTCTTTGGTCAGTCCGGCATTTATAACAACAGAGAAATTTATCGCTTTGTTTACGTTTTTAATTCTGTGGCTGGTCAGCGGTTTTCTGCGATAGTCAGTTGACTGTTGACAGTTGTCAGTTGTCAACAGTCATCAATCATTAGTCAACCATCAACAGTCATTAGTTATTGGTAATTGTTAATTGGTAATTGTTAATTGGTAATTGGTAACAATCAACTAGCTACTAACACCTACAACCTACAAACCAACCAATAACAATTAACCACTACCAACAGTCAACAGTCAACAGTCAACAGTCAACAGTCAACAGTCAACAGTCAACAGTCAACAGACAAGTGACTATCTAAAATAATCTCAACTGCTTCGCTCAAATTGTTAGCAATTAAATCCGGTTGGTGCATTTCTAGTTGGGTGCGATCGCGAATTCCGCACAAAACACCAATTACCTTGACACCGTGCGTTTTTGCTGCAACAATGTCCGCCTCCGTATCGCCAACCATCCAAGTGTCAGAAGCCGGCGGCAGTTCGGCGAGAGCTTTTGCCATCAACAGGGGCTTATCTTTGACATCCCCGGTTTTGACGTAATCGTTGGGGAGGCAATAGCGGCGGTTTTCGGGGAAAAATTGCCCTAAATTGCAGCGGTTGAAGGCTTCATCTAGTTCCCTAACGCGGCGCATGGTCATCACGGCTAAGTCTACTCCAGCGCGCTGCACCTTTTCGAGAGTTTCGACAGCGGTGGGAACTGGTCGATCGTAAATCATGTAGGGTAGGGTGTGGACGGTTTGACGGCGTTTCTGGGCAAAATCGGGGGCTTGGGCAGCGTCTAATCCTGAGAGGATGGCGATTTCGGTTTCGGGAACCCGCGCGCGCTTCATATCCCAAAACTCGGCCTTGGGGAGTTCGCGCACTGGTTGCCCCTCACGTTGAGTCTCGGCGAGACACTGCTGGTAAACTCGGTAGTAGCGATCGGACACGTCCATGATCGGGCCGTCAAAGTCGGTAATAAGTCTCAGCATTTAGCAGAGTATTTTTAAGCTTTTATACAAATCCTTCGATACTATATCATTTAAAGGTAACACTTTCTTTACAAAAATTGACACAAATACCCAGGGGAGGTAAGGTCTATAGGAATGGTGCTAATTAAAGTAAACATTTGAATTAAACTGTGCCGATCCTCAACTTTAGCGGTTGTAACCCATATCGGGAATTTACAACGAAAATCTACGGCACAAATAGTCTAAACCGCTAGGTATCGTTCATAAATCTCAACCTCAATCGAAGCTGATTTTGACTGCGCTTTCTCAAAAACAAGTTGGTTAAATTAATATTTTGCCATCTGATTAAAATAAACAATAACTGCTTGGAGAATCTCAAGTGTACTGTTTCCATAAATTAGCCAGCGGTAACAGTTGGTGACATCCGCCAGTATAAAAATTCCCATGAAAAATAGCAGCCAAACAACAACTAACTTTACCTGCTAACCTTGGAGAGTGATGCTCTACAATAACGAAATACTTCCAACATTAACTGTAGAGAGCAGCCCAAGAAGTATGAATATGCTTCTTTATAAGCTGTTATCCTTACGCAGGATTGAATACCTCGCAGTCGATCGCGAACTCAAGATTAAAGAAATATCTTTGAAAGTGCAAGATTTTGCCTACATTCATGAGGAAGCAGCCGAAGGAAAAGACGTGCGCGATAGTTTTCCTGAACTGATCGGAATTGAAGGAATCCTTGAAGACATTATTGAAGAACGAGAGCAAGACTTTCAGTTAAAATCAATTACCAGAGTTCTCAAAGACGGCTCTTATTTGTATCTAAATTTGTACATCTTTGGTTATAAGGGACCAGCCAATGCTGACAGATTGATTATTTTATGTGAAGATGTGACAGATAGCATTGCAGCTCAGCAAAGCATGGTTCAGGCTGCCAACGAAAACAGTATTAAAGCCGATTACTTAGCTGCGGCTGGCGATTATATTGACAAAATTATTAATTCCCTAGGGGATGTTTTGTTCGTAACAGGAAGATCGGGCAAAATCAAAAAAGTGAATCAAGCTGCACAGCAATTATTTGGATATACCGAATCGGAATTAATCGGCAAATCCATATCCATGATTACGGCTGATGATGAATTGTTACGCAAAGTCAGCCAGCTACCTCCTGCACTTAAAAGCGAATATTGGCCTCAAGTAAAAGTAGCTTGCCAAACGAAAATAGGTTTAAAGCTGATTGTTGCGTTTTCATGCTCTACTTTCGAGACCAGCCTAGGAAGCAAGGATGGAGATAGTGAGGTTATACAAGATTTTGTTTATATCGGCAAAGACATTACCAAGCAACAACGCATAAAAAAGTGTCAAGAAGCACAGTATGCTGTTACTCATATCCTGTCAGAATCAAGTTCTCTAGATAGCGCCACTCCGAGAATTTTGCAAGCTATTTGCCAAAGTTTTGGGTGGGATCTTGGCGAGCTTTGGACGCCTGCAGAGGCGGAGAAAGAAACTAGATTGGCTGCGGAAATAAAATCTGAAAAAGAGTCGCTTTGGTGCCTGCCACTCTGCTGTCCGATCGAGGAAACTGCTGGTTTGCGACGGGTGGCAGTTTGGCAGGCAGCGGAGGAAGTTAGGGAGTTTGCCGAAAACGACCAGCAGATTACTTTGGGGGCGGGTGAGGGTTTGCCCGGAGCAGTTTCCAGAAGCGGTTCTCCGCAGTGGATTACTGATCTGGTGGGCGATCGCAATTTCGTGCGATCGCGCTTGGCCGAGGAAGCGGGACTGCGATCGGGATTCGGTTTCCCCATTCACGCTAGGGGCCAAGTTGTAGGAGTAATGACTTTTTTTTGCCGGGAAGAACTGCAGCCGGATCAAGATTTACTTCAGATAATAGCTGTGGTAGGTTCTCAATTAGGAGAATTTGTCAAGCGCAAATATGCAGAGCAAGAATTGCAAGAAGCTGAAGCTTCAATCCGATTTTTGTACGAACAAGAAAAACGGCAAAGTGAAGAATTAGCTAGGCAAAATTTAGCTTTACAACAAGCCAAATTAGAATTACAAGCAGCTAACATGGAATTGCAGCGGCTCGCTTCCGTGGATGGATTGACTCAAATTCCCAACCGTCGCGGTTTTGACAAAAAATTGGAGTTAGAATGGCAGTTGATGGAGCGAGAAAAAGAGTCGCTGTCTTTAATTTTGTGCGATATCGATTTTTTCAAACTTTACAACGATCATTACGGGCATCAAGGAGGCGACGAATGTTTAAAACAAGTAGCCGAAATTTTAGCTAACAACGCTCAGCGGGCAGGAGATTTAGCCGCCCGCTACGGCGGCGAAGAATTTGCGGTAATTTTGCCGCGAACTGATGTGCAGGGAGCAATGCGGGTAGCTGAAGCAATTCGCAGCGATTTGAAAGCGGCGGCAATTTTTCATGCTGCTTCCAAGGTAAGTAAGTTTATAACTCTCAGTATGGGGATCGCTACTACTGTACCGGCTGCTGGTGTATCGATTGAGGGGTTAATTGGACAAGCCGATCGAGCGCTGTATCGAGCTAAACTAGAAGGGCGCGATCGTATAGTTGCCCTAGACTTGAAAATAGAATTTCAGGGCCCGAAAGGAGTATGTTCTGATGATTGTGAGAGAAGCTAAAATCGCTGACGCACCTGCAATCGCACGAGTTAATCTAGATACTTGGCGGACAGCTTACCGAAAAATTGTACCAGCAGATTACCTCGCACAGTTATCCTATGAAAAGCGAGAAAGCAATTGGCAAGAACTCCTGGTAAACGCAGAAAAAAGTAAAAATTTTGTGTGCGTTGCTGAGAATGACTTGGGAGAAATTGTGGGTTTTGCTGCCGGTGGTTGCGAGCGCACCGGCAAATATATATATAAAGGAGAATTATTTGCTATCTATATTTTGGAGGAATATCAGCGTCAAGGAATCGGACGGCAACTCGTGAGAACAGTTGCCACAAAATTGGCAGAATTAAGTTTGAACTCGATGCTAGTTTGGGTACTAGGAGACAATTCAGCCTATAGGTTTTATGAATTCTTAGGAGGTGAAAAAGTAGACGAACAGCAAACAAGTAGAGCAGGAGTTGCACTCAAAGAAATTGCCTACGGTTGGAAAGATATGGCAGTGCTGATTAACACGCCTTTATGACCTCACAAGTGGAAGTTTTATCAATCATCTATCAAACTTCCCCTCTTCATTTGTTCGCGTTCAATTGCCTCAAACAAAGCTCGAAAATTCCCCGCCCCAAAACCTCCAGCTTGCACCTGTTTGCCGTTAACTAAACTAACTCGGCGCTCAATAATCTCGAAAAAGAAAGTCGGTTCTGCAAAAATTGGCTGGGTAAATATTTGCAGCAGCATCGCTGCGGGAGTATCTTCTTGCCAATCTGCCAAAACTTGACAAGCTGCAATTGCTTGCCAATCTGCGGGCAAATAGTTTTGCCGCTGCTGCAATTCGGAGTAGTATGTTGGAGGAACCGGCAGAAAAGGCAAACCGCACGATCGCAAATCGGCAACAACCCCCACAATATTATTAGTTTGCAAAGCCATGTGCTGAATACCCGGCCCCCGATTTGCACTCAAAAACTCTTGAATTTGAGAATTAGCTGATGCCGGTTCATTAATCGGGAATTGCACCCCACCTTCAGCCTGCACCATAACTTGGCTCCGCAAAGCCGATTTCTCCGTCTGAATGTCAAAATTTTGCTGCGGTTGAAAACCTAATATTTTTTGATACCAACTAACAGCACTTGATAAATCCCCTGATTCAACATTTAACACTACGTGGTCAATCCGGGTAAACAACGGCAGCTTATCCGAAGCCGATAGCAGTGAATGGCAGCCAATTCGCTCCACGAGCGTATGGCTTAAATCTCCCCAGCCCGCAATTTTTGCTCGCTTAAAATAGCCTCCTGCGTTTAGGTCTTCTTGAATCGGTTCCAGGATTTTAGCGCCTGCCGCAGCCGCTCTAGCTACCGCTAATTCGATATTTTTTACCCGAAAACCCACATCGGCAATCCCTGGAGGATGAAACTTCAACCAACTAGCAGCGGGACTAGCGGGTGTCAGGGGCGAAGATAAAACAAAACATACATTGCCGCTGCTGACAACTTCAGTTTGAGTGTGGCTGTTGGCATAACCTGCAGTTGATTGAAAGCCTAAGCGGCTGACAAACCAGTCGCGGGATATTTTAGCATTTTCAACGTAGAAGTGAATGCGATCGAACTCCATAATCAATAATTGAAAATGGAAACTGAAAAATGGAAAATCTGCTGATTTTCAAGGCGAAATTGCAAGGGAGGGACTGAGTAATGGATATTTTTCATATTTTTTATTGCGCGCCCACTTAATAATAACCTAAAGATTGAATATCCTAGCTCCCTCTGAAGGCAGAAATAAGTCAGCACTTAAAAGAAACCCGATGTCTGCGATAACTTAGCTTTGACCGCTAGACCTTCGCCAATAGGACGATAGCAATCCTTCCAGGAGTCGTAAACTTTTTACCCCACCCCAACCCTCCCCTTATCAAGGGGAGGAAGTAAGAAATTCACAAATTATTTAGGATTGCTATAAGGCAAAAAAATGGTTTGACGTGCTACTGATAAGGGTAAGGTGCGCGAACCCGTGCACCCTACATAATTAAGTGCGGTACAAGTTCTCAACCCTAAAAATATCATAATTTTTATTGCCTTTAGCTTCCGCTGGGTTCTGCCTTCAAATCACTCCTCAATCGCTAAAAGAACAAATGACTTTCCGGCTGAATATTAATCTCCATCGGCACAGCTTGCGGGTCAGCCGAAAGAGCAAACATAATCGCATTTGCAGCAGTTTCGGTACTCAGCATTTTTGACCTGTCTACCTTCAAACTCACATTATCCCAAAACGGAGAATCCACCCCGCCAAAATAGAATAGCGTAAACTTAATGCCGTAGCGTCGCAGCTCATCTGCCATGCACTTGCTGAAACCAACTACCCCAAACTTTGAAGCGCAATAAGCCGTTCCCATCGCCATCGAATGCTTGCCCAAAATCCCGATGACATTGCAAATGTGGCCGGATTTGCGCTCTTTCATCACATTCGCGGCTGCTTGAGACGTATAAAAACTGCCTTTTAAGTTCAAGTCAAGCATTGCATCTAAATCAGCGGGTTCTAACTTGTTCCACTGCTTGAGAATTCCGGCACCAGCGGCGTTTATGAGGGCATCAATTTGTCCGAAATGCCCCGCCGCTTTTTGCATCAGCGTCTCGACTTGCGACAAATCAGTGATATCTGTGGGCACGCACAGTACCTCTGTTGTTGAAAGTTCGCTAGCTAAAGCGTCTAACTTACTGCTGTCTCTGGCGGCGAGCACTAGCCTCGCACCCGCCTCAGCGAGTTTGCGGGCCACTGCTGAACCGATGCCGCCAGTCGCACCCACCACAACCACAACTTTGTCCTGCATATCCCTTTACATTTCTTTACGTCCAGATTGTATGATAACTCAAGTTGCTTGTAATGGGAGATGTTGCACCATTCTCAATAAGCTTTGTATGATATCAAATCCGGTAGCATCGTCCTGTATTCATCTCTGTATTCTCTCCCTCTGCGTTCTCTGCGCCCTCTGCGGTTAAATCATTCCGATGCAACCGGAAACGATATGAACAGGCTTTTCGGCCTGTTCCAGAAGAAAATTCACTCTTTGTGGAACAGGCCGGACAGCCTGTTCCTGAGAATGGTGCAAGATGTGAGTTGTAATGGGACGTTTACATAGGGGTTCTCAGGAAAGTAAGGTACTCTTCCTGTTTGGCCAATGCCCTGTTTGGTCAATGCCCAAGAACACCTCATGTTACTGAGAAAGGCTATATATTTTAATTTTTAATTAATTGAGGGAAACTTGCCAGCCTTTTTCGGCTTTTTTTAGCTGGAGAGAAGCGCAGGATTGCAAAAATTTAGTAAATTTCCTACCGAGATTAAAATCTTTAATTATTTGGGTAATTTGTTTGCCGTATTGTCGGTGAAATTCACTGCCAACATTTGAGAGAAATACAGAATTTTCAGGAGAGTTGTCGGTTAAGTCGCCAACGATTTTGACAAGGGCTCTTTCCAAGTCTTCGAGAGAATTAATATCGGTCAAACTTGCAGGTGCTGCCTGGTGGTTATTCAGAATTTCTTGGTTAAGTATTGGCGGTGGGGGCGACAGTTTGACTTCAAAAAGAGTGACATAAGTTTGAGAAGTTTCTGAGGGTTTGTGGAGGACAAAATCGGTGGGATATTTGAGAAAGATATCCCTGGTTTTAGTGCCGAGCAAATGATGGGCAACAACTTGATTGAGGACTAAGCCGTAATTTTCCTTAAATAAAGCTGAAACAGTAGAAAGTTTTATCCACTGAGTTGAGGTGCGTTTTTGCTCTTTTTTGATTAATTCTTTTAGTTGAATAACTAATTGTTCGAGGGGTGTAATTTCCGGTAGAGTTACGAGAGAATGGGTTTCCACTTGTCCGGTTTTGCTGTTTAAAACTATGATTTTATCTATTTGTTTGCGGACTTGAAATACGGTTAGTCCGTGGGCTTGCAGTGTGTTGCTGAGGTGAGTGAGGGCGCGATCGGACGAACAGACAAAAATCTCTTTGGCTGTGGGATAATGTACGAAAATCGATGCGCCGACTGTAGCCATTTTTAAGTCGGCGCTGTCTTTGCCGGGGGGGACGTGAATGAGTTGATAGCCACGCTGGTGAAATTCGGCATCTTTTTTGCCCATGCTGCGCCAGTTGGCAAAGGCAACTTTGATTTGGATGGGATAGTGGCAAATTCCTTCTAGGAATTTTTCGGTTTCGATGGTGAGTTGCAAGTTTTCGACATCTAGCAGCAAGATAGCAATGCCGACAGGAAGCGGGGCTGGTTGTTTGGCTGTTGGAGTTGGAGGTTCTGACGAAACTGAGTTTTCTGATTTAGCTGGTGCTGTTGGAGATTGGACTAGCTGCTGAATTTTGGCACATAATTTGCTGAATTGAGGTGAATTAACGAATTCTGGAATCAGCAGAATTTGTAGGTATTTTTTCGCAGTCAGCAGCAGGGAATCTGTATCGCTGGCTACTGTGAAACTTTTTGTCAATTTTCCAATCAAAACTGACTGAAAATCAGGTTTGGCCCAGGGGGTTTTTCTGTATTTTTCAGCTATCCATTCGGGATGCTGTTGCTGAATGGTAATTAGGGTTTGAGCTATATAGCGACTGATGGCGCTCAATGCGAGAGATTCTTGAGTCGCAAGCTCGGAAGTTCGATCGGGCATGGCCCTCTACAATGCGGGATGCTGTTTCAATTTATCACACTTCTAGTTTCTCGCCGGGATTCGGACGATCGCCCGCCAAATTAAACCGGCGACAATTAATGCCAATCCTGTCAGCCAAATTTGCCTCTCCACCCAGAAAGCCAGAAACAGACAATTCGCCAAACCAACCCAAGCCAACCACTGCGGATAAAGCCTTTCGGCGGGGGAAAGTTGCAGCGCGGCGAGGTTGGTGATAGCGTAATATATCAAAACGCTAAAAGCGCTAAATGACCAAGTGGTTTTGACATCGCCGACGAGGATTAAAAGTGCGATCGTAACTTCCACAACCACCACAGCCACGTAGGGAGTTGTCCCCGAAGGATTCAGCCTGGCCAAGACTCTCGGCATATCCAAGCGTCGCCCCATCGCCAGCCAGATGCGCGACAGCCCTAAAATTAAGTTCAGCAAGACTCCCAACATAGCGGTAATTGCGCCGACGGCTAGCAGTTGAGAAACTCCTGGAATTCGGAAACTCCGGGCGATGACTTCCAAAGGTGCAGTCGTGCCGCCTGTTTGTAACGACAATTTATCGGTTCCCCCCGCGCCCGCGACAACTACTGCTACCCCCACGTAAAGCAGCATTGTCAGCACCAAAGTGAAAATTATGGCTTTGGGAATGGTTTCCCTCGGTTCCCGCACTTCCTCGCTCATTGTGGTGATGCGGGCGTAACCGCTATAAGCGACAAACATCAGGGCGGTGGCCTGGAAGATGGAGCCGATCGAGCTATGATTCTGTACGGTGGCCATTTCCCACCTTACCTCTGGCAAACCGACAGCAACAAACACCGCTAAGGATAGAAGTGTAACTGAGACTATGGCAGTATTGGCAATATTCGATCGCCTAATTCCCGTTAATACAATTAAAGTGATGGTGGCGAGGGCGACTAAAGCTGTTAGGATCAGGTAAGTGCGATCGGCTACACCAACTGCATTTAAAAAATACCCCGCAAAACCCAAAGCAGCAGTAGCCCCAGAAGCCGTTTTCGCCAACAAAAACATCCAGCCGGCAGTGAAACCCAGCCAAGGATTGAGATATTTGTAGCCATATTCATAAGTACCACCGCTAACAGGATGATTTGCCGCTAATTGAGCGCTGTTAAGGCCATTGCAAACAGCAACAAAAGCTGCAATACCTACAGCCAAAATCACTCCCGGCCCAGCAACTTCCGCCGCAATGCCGATACTCACAAATACTCCCGTGCCAAGAATCGAACCCAGCCCCATGAGAGTTGCGCCGAAAACACCTAACTCTCGCTTAAGAAGTGGTGAAGACATAAATATAGCAGGCAAAATGCCAGCTTCACAAAAATGTTGATCGGTTGTGGAACAGGCCGGAAAGCCTGTTCTGAAGACATAACTATAGCAGGCAACCTGCCAGCTCCACAAAAATATTTTTCTGTTGTGGAACAGGCCGGAAAGCCTGTTCTGAAAGAGGTTCAAGGTGTAAGTATTAACCAAAACGACCTTGAATGTAATCTCTCGTACTCGAATTGTCCGCAGAAGTAAAAATCTTACTTGTCGGCCCAAATTCAACCATGCTGCCGATGCGACTTTCATCAGTATTAAAAAATGCCGTGTAATCAGAAACGCGAGCAGCCTGCTGCATATTGTGCGTCACAATCACAACAGTTAACTGCTGCCGCAGAGTCTGAAATAACTCCTCAATCTTCATCGTTGAAATCGGATCAAGAGCAGAACAAGGTTCATCCATCAGCAAAATTTTCGGCTTCACAGCCAAAGCGCGAGCAATACAAAGTCGCTGCTGCTGTCCCCCCGAAATCCCTTGAGCAGATTTCTTCAAATCGTCTTTGACTTCATTCCAAAGCGCCGCACTTTTGAGTGCCGATTCCACAATTTCATCTAATTCTGCTTTGCTTTTGCGACCAAAAATTTTCACCCCGTAAGCAATATTATCGTAGATGCTCAGTGGAAAAGGATTTGGTCTTTGAAACACCATGCCAATTTGGCGGCGCAAACTATTAATGTTTACTTTTGGGCTGTAAATATCCTGTCCAAAAAACTCTACTCTTCCTTTAATTTTAACTTTTCCCTCCAATTCACCAATCCGGTTGAGAGCTTTGAGAAAGGTAGATTTGCCGCAACCTGAAGGCCCAATAATCGCCGTAATTTGCGGATGAGGGATATTCATCGATAAATTTTCTAAGACTTTGTGAGTTCCGTAATAAAAACTCAAGTCCTGAACCCGCAGTGCTGGCATTGCATTGGGGTCTATTTCCGGCGTAGCATCTTCTAGGAATTTATCTGTATGCTTTTCGGATTTCAAGTTAGCTTTAGGTTTCATTATTGGCCTGGTTATATTGTTAATATTTGACTGAGAGATAGACGGGATTTATTGATTTATCGGTTTTGCAAGCGTTTCCGAGTTACTGTACGGGATGCGACGCTAGCAATTAAAACCATGCCCAAAAGCACAGAGGCAGCAGTCCACGCCAATTCGTTCTGCTCCTTGTAAGGAGAGCTGGCGTAGCTATATATTAATACCGACATAGAAGGAGTCGGAGTCAGCAGTGTATCGGGAATTTCTTTGAGTTTTGAGATAGTTTCTGCACCTATGGGAGACTGCATTATCTCGCCCAATTTATCAACTAAAGGAGGCCAAAATTGACTCGACAACGCCGTTACAATCAACGGTGCGGTTTCGCCTGCTGCCCGGGAAGCAGCGAGTAAAATACCTGTGGTAATAGTTGGAAGTGCTGAGGGTATGATAATGCGAAACATAGTTTGAAAGCGTCCGCCTCCCAAACCAGCAGAAGCGAGGCGGTAAGAAGTAGGCACTAATTTTAATGCTTGTTCTGTTGTCAGAGCAACCACTGGAAGCATGATGATGCCAAGGGCAAAACCGCCTGCTAATGATGAAAATGCTTTGGTGGTAACGACAATTAGGGCGTAGGCAAAGACGCCAACTACGATCGAGGGAACGCTGCTGAGAATGACGGTGATAAAGCGAATACTATTGGTAATCGCTTTGTTTTCTCTACCAAACTCCGACAAAAATATTCCCGTCATTACGCCTATGGGTACGCTGATTAATGTAGCAATTCCTACCATTAAAGCAGTGCCGAGAATCGCATTTGCAAAGCCGTTTGGCTGGTCTTCTACTCCGACGGGTGCTGGTAGAGATACTAGCACTTCCCAGCTCAAATGTGTCAGTCCTTCCCCCAGGATTTTGTATAAAATAGCAAACAAAGGGAGCAGAGCCAGAGCTGTCAGAGCGAAAGCGATAACTGTCATTCCCCTGCTAAAAAAAGTTCGGCTTAGGGACAGGGGCTTGTTGATTTCTGCATCCAGAATACTGTCTAATTTTTGTGCTTGAGCCATTGGATTTTAGATTTGAGATTTTAGATTGAACCAGCGGATAAATCCGGCGGCGCGGCTTGTGACCAAATTGCTTTCGATGATGTTAAGTTTTAGCTTTCTTGGCCCCAATTAGCTGAACTAACAATACTGCGATCGCATTTACCAACAAAGTGATCACAAATAAAATTAACGCTAAATACATCAAAGCGCCGGTGTGCAGCGGTTCGACAGCTTCCCGAAATTGACTTGCCAAAACAGCAGGAATTGAGTAGCTGGGAGCGAGCACGGATGGGTTAATTTGAATCGAGTTGCCAATTACCATTGTGACTGCCATTGTTTCGCCTAAAGCGCGTCCCAAGGCTAATATGGTGGCGCCGATAATCCCCGAACTAGCTGCTGGTAATAACAGCTTGAATATTGTTTCCCAGCGGGTGGCACCGAGGGACATGGAAGCACTTCGCAAATCTACTGGAACCGACAGCAAGACATCGCGGCTGATGGCGGCTACTGTGGGCAAAATCATAATTGATAACAGTATTCCGGCCGGCAGCATTCCGGGGCCTAAAGGTTCACTGCTGAACAGGGGAAACCAACTGAAATTATCGAACAATGACTGCTGTAATGGCAACAAAAAGGGAATCAAAACAAAGATTCCCCACAGCCCAACTATCACGCTGGGAATGGCCGAGATTAATTCAACCATGAATCCCAAGGGCGATCGCACCCAAACGGGTAAGAAGTTCTCGCTCGTCACTATAGCTACTGACAGCCCTAAAGGAAGTGCGATGATTATGCCGATCGCAGAACTAATTACAGTACCGTAAATAAACGGCAAAGCCCCAAATTGCAACTCGCCGATATCCCACTTGGGATTCCACAAGAAGGAGAGTCCAAATTTGCTAATAGCAGGCCAAGCATCTTTAAAAATTACCGCACTCATCAAAAACAACGTACCCGCTGTCGCTAGGGCAAAACCCCATACAAATAGTGTAAATCCTGACTCCATCCATATACCTTCACCAGCAGTATCTGTCAAATCTACTTCTGTGTTTATTTCTGTCGGTTTCCGAGTTGATATTTTCGGTTTTTTGGAAAAATTGGTCATAGCCGAGTTATTGCGTAAAAAGCGAAATATTCGATCGAAAGACAAGCTTGTAGGGTACGCATTTATCCTGCTATCCGGCAGCAGGATGATCTCGTATTCCCATAGTCCGGCGGGGGTTTAAACCCCCGCATCAAAGCGAAAGTCCTCTCAAGAGGACTGTTGGAATTCCCCAAAATAAATCTGGGTAAAAACCCACTTTATGGATAGTCTATTATTACCAGCTCTCCTTCGCGAGGACTTGAGGACTTTCGGTATAAGGTAGAGATTAAATCTCTGCCGAACTTGTTACATCAGTCATTATTCCTAGTCCTCATAGCGAGGACTTTCGCTATGAGGCAGGGATTTAAATCCCTGCCGGACTGCGGGAAAAGCGCAAATTTATTGGCACTCATACATCAGGAATATTGCTATACAAAATATGAGTGCTGAGCCATACATTTAACTCAAACTTCATAACTCTGAAAAGCCGGAATTAACCTCTGGCAACCACAGTCTGATTAACTGTTTGAACCACCTTTTGAGCTGTAGCTGAAGGAATCTGAGTAAACTCTAGCTGTTTGTTGATACCTTGACCTGTAGTCATCACCCAATTAACCATCTTTTTAATAGCCTCTGCTTTGGCCGCAGGATACTGTTTGTAGATTAACAGCCAAGTCAAACCAACAATCGGATAACCATCGTTAGGGTTGCCTTCTACTAAGCGGAAGTCTGCGGGGAATGTTTCCCCTGCTAAAGCTTTCTCTGCTTCAGCCAAGCTAGGCTCTACAAACCGGCCAGCTTTATTTTGAATAAATGCTGTTTGGAGATTGTTTTGCCGAGCAAACGTATCTTGAACGTAGCCGATCGCACCCGCTGTATTCTTCACCAAAGCAGCTACGCCGGGGTTTCCTGGACCACTGACAGGGCTTCCTGGCCAACTCGGCTGAGCGGCAGCTTTGATGGTGCTACCAGTTGCCTGCAAGTGGTTAGCAAAAATAAAGGTTGTACCGCTGCTATCTGCGCGTACAGCTACTCGAATGGGAGTATTTGGCAAGTTTTTAGCTTGTCCAGAAATTCCGGCTATTTTCGCATCATTCCAGCGAGTAATCTTGCCTTCAAAGATGCCGTTCATGGCATCCTTATTTAGCCTCAGATTGGTCACTCCGGGCAAGTTGTAAACAACTGCAACAGCACCGCCAGCAGTCGGAACAGCTATTACACCCCGCTTTACTTCGGCTATTTGTGCAGCAGTCATCAGCGCGTCGCTGCCTGCGAAATCAACAGTCCCTGTAATTAATGCTTTGATGCCAGCACCGCTACCAGTTCCTTGGTAGTTTACAGTAATTTGATTTGCACTTCTCATTTGAGAGAAGTAGCGATCGTAAAGAGGTTTGGGGAAAGTTGCTCCCGAACCATTTAGTGTTACAGCAGCTACAGCAGAACTAATCAAAGTCAGCGAAAATGCTGCTGCTGCTAGTGTCACTATAAAACTACGTCGCCAACGTCCTGTGAAAAAATTCATACTCCTCTCCCTTAATAGCCGACTTTGCAAATCTACGACCTAGGATAGACTGAAATCCGCAACGAAAGGGATCTAAAAGAATAAGGTTGTTTTAAATTTTGGTTAAAAATAGATTAAATAATAAAAGAATAAGCTTGTCTTAAATTTTGGTTAATAATAGATTAAATTTTTCGACCGAAACTTGGAAACCTGATTTCTTAAATACATCAGGGAGCTGACTGTGCGATCGCCACTTCATAAATTTTACCGTTTTTCTTAACTTTAAATATTTTACATGACTGCAAAAAATCGGCAAATTTGGTGTCCAAATCCAGCGATTTCAGCTTTTTAGTAATTGGTTGACCGTATTGCTTTTTAAATTCGCCGGCTACCTGGGGAATCGGAATGTAACTACCTGGAGATTCAGCAGTTAATGCCAGTACAATTTTTGCTACCGATGCTTCGAGGGCGGCAGATAATTCAATTTTTGAATCAGAGGGTTTTTGAACGAGTCCCACTTGATGTTCGGTACCGATTAATATTATTTTAAAAGTAGCTGATTGCGACTGCAAAAATTTGATTAAACTAGAAGTATTACCCAAATTTTTTTTTACAACTAAATCAGCATGAGAGTGATATTTAGCAAAAAAAACTTTCTTAATTCTTGTTACAGGAATAGCATCCTCTTTCAACTCATTTTTTGCAGAGTCAATTATTTCTACAAGTATAGTTTTTAAAACATCCAGCGACTCAATAGCATTTGAATTGACAGCAGGTATTATTTCTGGCAAATTTTGCTCTGCAATATTTGGAGGAACAGCAACGGTCGCCAAAGATGGTTCAAGCACCGGGGTAACTTCCTTTTGTGCTGACTGCGACAGTGCTGCTGCAGGGGAAGTTGTAGAATTGAACGCAACATTACGGCGCTCTTGAAAAAGCTCAGCCACACTAGAAAAACGAGCGATTCGCTCATCAATAGATTTGTGTTCAGCCTTCAACAACTCTGCAACTTGATTAGCCAATTCTTCAAAACTAGGGATTTCCTCTTCCCTTTCGCAAGAATAGTGCTTGCTCTCACCATTCTGACAGTTTTCTACAGACAAAACCGAATTTTGCCGACGCACCCGAAACACAGTCACTCCCTGATTTTGCAACTGATTGCAAAGATGATTTAACAAACCATCCGAAGAACAGACAAAAACTTGTCGCACATCCCGATATCGATATAAAATAGCAGCGCCAAAAGCAATCATCTTACCATCAGCACTATTCGCACCGCCCGGAACGTGAATCAGTTCGTAACCGCGATCGTAAAGTTCAGCATCCAACTTCCCCGTACTCGGATTTTTCCAGTTAGCAAAAGCAATTTTAACTTGCAGGGGATAGTCGCACAAACCCGCTAAAAATTGTTCTGTATTAAGCTTAAGTTTTAGATTTTCGGCATCTAACAGCAAAATCGCAATCCCGCCTGACTCTGTGGTGGTTGCAGACTCGATTCCTTGCGGGATAGCTTCGCTTAACCGTGTTTCCGTGCATTGGCGACTTAAAGACTGCAGACTGGGCGGCTCAAAAAATTGTTTGCGGCAAGCTTTGCAAAGATACCGCTGGCGACCGTTGGGACGGCCGTTTTTACGAACTTCGTCAGATTCGCATCTTGGACATTTCATGTAACCCATTATGCAGCCTACTCCCGAACCGAACAAGGCATTACCTATCTTCTTCTTTGTCTTCCTACCCTACCCTTCACCGAACCCCTGCGGGGAACGGGAACGGCTTCGCCGAACGCGCCCTTGGCGTCTTCGCGGTTCGTTAAATAGATATTCTTTAAGCGGTTCAGGAGTAAATTGTGGCAGTCGATCGGCTCATAATAACAAAAGAACGTTAACAATTCTTAAAAAAAATGGCTAGAGACTTGCGGGGATTCCTAAAACTACTCGAAGAACGGGGACAACTGCGCCGGATTAGCGCTTTAGTCGATTCCGACCTCGAAATTGCCGAAATTTCCAACCAAATGCTGCAAAAAGGCGGCCCTGGACTGCTGTTTGAAAACGTCAAAGGGGCCGAATTCCCCGTCGCCATTAACCTCTTGGGTACGGAAGAGCGTGTTTGCTGGGCGATGAACATGGAAAAGCCGATCGAACTAGAAGAGCTCGGCAAAAAACTGGGAATGCTGCAACAGCCAAAACCGCCGAAAAAGATTTCCCAAGCGATAGAATTCGGCAAAGTGCTGTTCGACGTAGTGAAAGCCAAACCGGGCCGAGACTTTTTCCCCGCTTGTCAGCAAGTGGTATTTGAGGGAGAAGGGCTGGATTTGAACAAAATCCCGATGATTCGCCCTTATCCGGGAGATGCGGGCAAAATTATCACCCTGGGTTTGGTAATTACCAAAGATTGCGAAACGGGTACGCCGAATGTGGGGGTTTATCGATTGCAGTTGCAGTCAAAAAACACGATGACTGTACACTGGTTATCGGTGCGGGGGGGCGCGCGACACTTGCGGAAAGCGGCGCAGGCTGGTAAAAAATTGGAAGTTGCGATCGCCCTGGGAGTCGATCCCCTGATTATTCTCGCCGCAGCAACGCCAATTCCTGTAGATTTATCCGAATGGTTATTTGCGGGACTTTACGGCGGTTCCGGCGTGCAATTGGCGAAGTGCAAAACCGTAGATTTGGAAGTACCGGCGGACTCGGAAATTGTGTTAGAAGGAACGATTACGCCGGGGGAAGTTCTGCCCGACGGGCCCTTCGGCGATCACATGGGTTATTACGGCGGCGTGGAAGATTCGCCGTTGGTGCGGTTCCACTGCATGACGCACCGCAAAGACCCGATTTATCTGACGACATTTAGCGGGCGGCCGCCGAAAGAAGAAGCCATGATGGCGATCGCGCTTAACCGTATTTATACGCCTATTTTGCGGCAGCAAGTATCGGAAATTGTCGATTTCTTCTTACCGATGGAAGCGCTGAGTTATAAGGCGGCAATTATCTCGATTGATAAAGCATATCCCGGTCAAGCGCGCAGGGCTGCTTTAGCATTTTGGAGTGCATTACCGCAGTTTACTTACACTAAGTTTGTGATTGTTGTCGATAAAAGTATCAACATTCGCGACCCGCGTCAAGTAGTTTGGGCAATTAGTTCTAAAGTCGATCCGGTTCGGGATGTATTTATTCTGCCGAATACGCCTTTTGATACGTTAGATTTTGCCAGTGAAAAGATTGGTTTGGGAGGCAGAATGGGGATTGATGCTACTACGAAGATGCCGCCGGAAACAGATCACGAATGGGGGGAAGTTTTGGAGTCCGATCCCGATGTGGCGGCGATGGTAGAAAGGCGTTGGGCCGAGTATGGTTTGGCTGATTTGAATTTGGGAGAAGTCGATCCGAATTTGTTTGGATATGAGATGAAATAAGAGAAGGAACCGTAAAGGCGCAGAGGAGAAGGGGAGAGCGATAATTTCTCCCTTTTTTTCGTAATTTTGATAAACTTAGAGTAACGTTCAGTCACTTCTGAGATTTTTAGTATGTTGGAATGGTTGCTCAGGCTTAAAAATGCAAAATGAAAAATTAAAGATGGAGGATAGACCATGACATCACAACTTCAACAAGCCATCAATCTGGCTCAGTCACTTTCATTCACAGAGCAGTTTGAACTCCTAAAAACACTATCCACAATCATTCAACAAACCCATTCTCTAGAAAACCCAATCACGCCCGAAGCAGACACAGATTTTTCATCAGAAAGCTTTCGCACATCCTGGCGCCAAGCTGTAACCGGACAAACTCTACCCCTTTCTGAACTTTGGGAGGGCCTCGAACAAATATCTTGCATTTGTTGCGACATTCCGGCAGGGGTTTAAACCCCTGCCTCAAAGCGAAAGTCCACGCTTTGTGGACTGAAGAAATGATTGATTCAAAATTTAAAAAAAAAGGATTGAAGCGGAGATCGATCGCCTTTTCAGTCGTCTTTAGACGACTTGAGCTTTGAGGCGGGGGTTTCAACCCCCGACGGACTGTTGGAAGAAGTGCAAAAACTAAATCACAAATCAGTTTACCGTTCCAAAACCTCAACCAAGTCTTCCACCATCAAATCGAAGACAGCAGCAAGTTTCTGCAAAGCCGTGTAGTCCACCGTTGCCATTTTAGGAGCTTGGGCGTATTTTTTAACCGTGCTGTAGGGAATTCCCGTTCTGTCAGAGACTTCTTTCAGCGTCCAACCCTTTTCCTGGGCTAGTTCTCGAACTCGCAACCGAATTAACCCCATCTTCTCGCTGACAAATCAGTTTACTGTTCCAAAATCTCAACTAAATCTTCTATCGCAATATCAAACACGCGAGCCATTTTGTTTAAAGCTGTGTAATCTACCGTTGCCAGCTTGGGAGAATGGGCATAGCTTCTAACCGTACTGTAAGGAATGCCCGATCGCTCAGAAACTTCTTTAAGCGTCCAACCCTTCTCTTCAGCTAGTTCTCGAACCCGCAACCGAATTAGACCCATCTTGCACTTGACAGTCGATACGAACGTATCATAAGATTAATATTATCAAATTAGCGATCGCCCTCGGACCTGAGAAATCTAGAGCGATCGCCTTTCATTCACCACCCACAAAAGTGGGAAGGATTTTCCTATGATACCAAAACAACCGCCATATCGCGATCGACTTGTGCCTTGGTGCATAATTCGCCACCTCCCCAACTGTCAGCGGTTAACAGTCGCCCGTTTCGCCCGCCGCCCCGATGCCGAATCTTACCTAAATGCACTGCGCCACTTAATGCCCGCAGTCCCGCATACAATTGTTTTCGTAAATGCCCTGTCTGTCTTAGATGAAAACAGCGTTCCAATTCCGATGCAATTGTCGATCGAAGTTTAAGCGTTGAAAAGTGTGAACAACAGGTAAGATGCCGGTTCCACAAACATTAAAATATGGGGTGGGGTGGGCCGGAGATCCCGCCCAAGAAACAGGCAAGATGCCTGTTCCACAAATATTCAACTAAACTGTAAATAGACTTAAGTCAAGGAGTCACATCAATGCCATCTCCCTTTCCCGGTATGGACCCGTATTTAGAGCATCCCGAACTCTGGCCCGCCCTACATCACTTGTTAATTAGTGAAATTTTTAGATTTTTGTCTCCCCAACTTCGTCCTAAGTATTTAGTCTCCTTGGAAGTGAGAATCTATGAAACCGCTGACGACAATTTATCAATTGGCATTCCTGATGTAAACGTAATTCAGCCAAGAACCACAACCGAACTAATCACATCAAACGTAGCCGTAGCAGCGCCACCAACCCAACCCTTGACAGTAAATATTCCCATGCCCTACCAGGTTAGGGAAGGCTATTTAGAAATTAGAGAAAGAGGAAACCAAGAACTAATCACCCTGATTGAAATCCTCTCGCCTAGCAATAAGCGCACAGGAAAAGGACGACAAATGTACGAAGAAAAGCGAGAAGAAATTTTAGGTAGCCGCACTCATTTAATTGAAATAGATTTATTGCGGCGCGGTCAAAAAATGCCAGTTATTGGCAATGACATTGAAAGCCACTATAGCGTTTTGGTGTGTCGGGGAAATCGCCGTCCCAGAGCAGATTTGTACGCTTTTAACGTGCAGAACCCGCTGCCTGCCTTTCCTTTGCCACTGCGATCGGGCGATACCGAACCTATAATCAATTTGCAGGAATTATTCACTCAAATTTACGACATAGCAAGTTACGACCTCAAGATAGATTATCGCAACTGGGAAGTCATACCACCGCTGTCAGAGGCCGATACAATTTGGGCAGATGCTTGGTTGCGCGATCGAGGATTGCGAGATTAAATTGGTATCAAGCTGGCACGCTGCTACCTGATCTTGAAGCTCTTCACCTTCTAATGCTTCATGGCTACTCACTGACACGATCAATCTTCATCAGATTGTGAGAATAGAACCCGTAAATCCCGATAACCGCTGACGACTCGCAAAACTTCAATACCTTCCTCAATAGCACGATAGAAAATTAGGTAATCATCGATCGGGAAACTTCGCACCTTGGGAGCGAACTCATCCCGCTTCCGTCCCATACTAGGAAAGCTTGCCAACCTCTTGCACCGATCGTTAATTCTATTGAGCAACCGTTCCGCAGCATCAAAGCTGCTGTTATCAGCCACATAGTCAATGATGGCTTCGATATCTCGACTGGCGGGAACTGTGAACCTGCAAACATGGCTCATTGACCTACCTGAGCTTGCTGCTGCCGTAGTTTGTCGCGCAACCTTTGAAACATCACGTCAGCATCGATGACATCTCCTCGATCCGCCGCCTCAATTCCGATCTGCACTTCTTGCTGGAGTTCCTTAAACCGCCCTTTATAGATATGCTCCCACTCATCCGAATCCAAAAACTCGATGAACGCTAATACCTCTTGTTGCTTTTCAGGTGGCAATACCCGCACCTTATCGATGATGGCTTCTTCAACGGTCATTTTTTTGCTCCTAGCGACTCTTTGACTTCTACAGCTATTTTACGTCCGCTACTTAAGGGCTAAACATCTTGGCTTTGCATCAACCGCTGCTTCAAACGGGCCGGATCTCCCCGATCGACAACTTGGCCCTTTTCCAACAAAAAAGCCCCATCACAATAATTCAACTCATCCAAACGGTGAGTCACCCACAAAGCCGTAATCCCGCGATTTTTCACCAACCGCTGCACCGCCGCCACCAAATCCAACTGAGAATCAGGATCTAACAAAGCCGTCGGTTCATCCAACAGCAAAATTTCGCAGTGACGGGCGATCGCCCCAGCCAGAGCAATTCGCTGCTTCTGGCCCCCACTCAAAGCATAAATCGGCCGCCGCTGCAAATCCAGCAAATTCACAGCCTCCAAAGCCTCCGCCACCCTCTCCCGCACCTGAACGTTAGAAAGCTTTTCCTCCACCAAACCAAAAGCCACATCCGCACCCACCGTCGGCATCACCAATTGGTGATCGGGGTTTTGGAACACAAAACCCACCCGCCCACCCAGGTCAATTTCTCCCGACTGGGGGTGCAGCAGCCCAGCCATCAGCCTCAACAGCGTAGACTTGCCGCTGCCGTTAGTGCCCAAAAGCATCCAAAACTCGCCCTTGGGTACATCCAGAGAGCAACCTTGCAACACTCGATCGCCCGACGGCCAGCAAAAACCCAAATCCCGCACAGTAACGGCTGACTGGCTCATATCGGCACCAACACCCCCAGCCCTCATTCTGCTCCCATCGAGACAAAGCCAGGGGATCTGCCTGTAGATGACGCCCCCGATTTCTGAGAAACCACCACCCCAGAAATCTCGCTGCTGAGTACAGCCACCTTTTTCTCAGGATTTTTCTCGCAGGTGAGTTCCAAAATTTGCGGTTGGGAGTTGCGAATCGCCGCCAGTACCTGCTGGTAAACAGTCTCAGCGTCCTCCTCCAACTTCCGCTGCACCGACAGCGAGACGGGCGTATTCTTCACAATGATGTCAATGCTGAACATATAGTCTTAAAAACCTAAGTTTGGAGCTCTATCCTCAGTATATATATAGGACTTACCCACGGAAACCCAGTTTCTTAGAAAAATCAGAGGTTGAGGGCGATATACCTACCAAGCCACCGGGCTTCTGACGCAAAGCGCAGAGACTCCTATATAGTAGAAGTTCCCAAATGCAGGGCAAAGACTTCGGGGACTTCGAGGGCTTCGGGGACTTTGCACAAGTCAATCGATTTTAGATTTGAGATTTTAGATTTTAGATTTGAACCATTGACCCCACGGATAAATTCGGGGGCTCCTTTATCCGATACAGGTTTTTTCTTTCTGGGTCCTGAGTCTGCTTTCGGAATGAATCACGTGGCGGGTATCCTGGATGCTTTCGGTCACAAGTCAAGAGCCAAAAGTTTTTTAAGAAAAACTTGCTCTTGTAAAGAATTACCTCTATAATCGTCAATACGGTAAAGAAAAGTAAACTCTGTTCATAATCCAACTTGTTTTCTGCTAAGCAGAGGCAACGGTGGAAGACTCATGACTAGAGACAGATCCGTTGTAATTATATCCATTTGGAGATTTGCGTAAATGACAATCGCAGTCGGACGCGCCCAGACCGAAAGAGGCATCTTTGATGTCCTCGACGACTGGCTCAAACGCGATCGCTTCGTCTTCGTAGGCTGGTCTGGCATCCTGCTATTCCCCTGCGCCTACCT
>NZ_JAUBTS010000070.1:22507-33265 GCF_036705105.1 Microcoleus sp. B9-D4 | reverse complement strand
GTCGCTTTTATCAACAGGGTATACGGGCTGCAACCCTTATTCGGTCTATCTCCTAAACCTCTTTGTCACCCCCCCAGCTTAAATGAAGGAGACTTAATTATTAAGTGGAGACTAGAAAATACAAACAAGGGGAATTATTGTATCACTGTTTAACTGCACAATAGCTTATCCAACCCATCCTTATATTTGGGTTGATTTATCCTTGATTACAAATATTTCTAAATCCTAATTTATTGATTGGGTTCAACGATTTAATTGATCCAATAAATCAATTCCAACCCTTTTATTTTTATATATGAGCTGGCTTATTTCTTACTTCTTTAATCCGCAGAGTGACAGAAGAGGGATATCAGGGTTTGGCTCACGGGCTTACAGTGGCATTTTTTTGTGGAGTGGTATAACTACTCGGAATCAACAAATATTGCAATTCGTCAAGCGCTAGTCGGTGAGGGTAAATTAGTATTGGGTATAGAAAAATCTACAGGAAGTATCGAAGTGCCTGTGCCATTCGGCTTGCCAGCAGCAGGATCGGGCTGGTAAAGTTGGATACGATCGCGCCCAAGTCGTTTAGCTTGATACAGGGCTTGGTCGGCTGCGGCAATCAGAATTTCGGCTCCCGATTCAGATCCAGGAACAATACTCGCTACGCCCAGGCTGAGAGTGACGTACTCGCTCACCTGAGAACCAGCGTGCGGAATCTGCAAAGCTGCGATTTTGAGCTGTATGTGTTGGGCTACGAGCACTGCGCCTTGAATCGAGGTATTTGGCAAAATAACGGCAAATTCTTCACCTCCGTAGCGAGCTACTAAATCGGCGGGGCGATTGACTGCATTGGCGATCGCCCCGGCGACTTGTCGCAAACATTCGTCTCCGCCTTGATGCCCGTAAGTATCGTTGTAACTTTTAAAAGAATCAATATCGCACAAAATTAAGGACATGGGCGTTTGTTCCCTGGCTTGTCTGCGCCACTCTATTTCTAAATACTGATCGAACCGTCGGCGGTTTGCTAGCTGGGTGAGTGCGTCCGAAGTAGCCAAGCGCTCTAACTTGAGGTTGGCTGCTTGCAACTGCTGGTAGAGTTCTGCTTGCTTGATGGCGATCGCCAACTGGGTGGCCAGAGAAGACAGCAACTCTACTTCCAACGGCATCCACTGCCGGGGACTGCACTGGTGGGCCATCAGCAGCCCCCACAACTCCTCTCCTTGCACTAAAGGCACAACCAAATAAGCTCTCACCGCGAATTGTGCGAGCAAGTCAATTTGATATTGTGGCAAATCCGCTGCCAAAACATCGGCGATCGGTCGGATCGCTCGATGTTGGTACGCTTCGAGATAGAACTGGTCAAAACAGAACTTTTCCAGGGTTTCCCCCAACATCGGCTTGCAGTTGGCAGCTACAGATTCCACTGTTACCGCCCCCGTCGCCGGGGCGGCGCAGAGACTGCCGGTACAGGGGTTGAAGCGGACAATCATCACTCGATCAGCCTGAAGGAACTGACGCACTTCTGTCACTGTCGTGCTGAGCACTTCACCCAAATCCAGAGACTGGCGGATATGCTGAGTAATCGTCGCCATCAGCAGTTCTCGTTCGTTCTGCTGCCGCAGCGCCTCTTGTGCCCGTTTGTACTCGGTGATATCTTGAGCGGTGCCGAAAATTTGTTTGGGGCAGCCGTCGGCTGTGCGGGCGAAAACTTGGTCGCGGCAGCGAAACCAGCGCCATTCGCCCGATCGATGTTTGAGCCGATATTCCAACTCCAAAATATGCCCGTCTTGAGTCGAGGGAAATTTTTTCTGGTGGGCTTTGAGCCTCGGCAAATCTTCTGGGTACACCAAACTCGAGTACAAAGCAGTTTGCATCTGTAAAATTTCTTGGGGAGTGTAGCCCAGCAATTTAGAAGCTTGACCGTTGACGTAGACGTTGCGCTGTTCGGTCAAATCGTAGATGTAGAGTAAATAAGGCGCCGCGTCAGCAATTTGCTGGATGAAATGCTGGCTCGATCGCAATTCTTCCTCCACCCGCTGGCGCACTTGCACTTCTTCCAAAGCTTGATCCCGCATTGTGCGGTAAGCTTGGATGCGGTGGGTAAGGTCAGTCACGTCTTGAATCACCAGCAGCGCGTAGAACGATGGGGCATTGACCCCCGGCCATATTGATGACGAAGCTGAGGGTGGAGATTCGCTAGACAAAAAAGCACTTCTTGATGATCCGACTCCGACAGTACCCTCTGATTCCAACTCAAGAGTATGGAGAATCCAGTCTCTAATCTCCTGTTCTTCTATGCCAGCCTCTAGGGCCGGCACAGCAGTCACAGTAGTTTGCTGAATTCGCTGCTGGCCGTCTTGCCAAGTTGCCGGAATCAGGTGTTTGTGAATTTGAGAAGAAAAAATTGTTGGCGGGCCTCCTGCAAAGATTTGCTTGAAGCGAGTGGCGTACTTTAACTGACTCAGGTGAGGAAAATGGGTTGTGATCTTTGTTCCCAATATTTGGCTGCGGGGAATTTTCGTCCACTCTTCCAGACAAGTGTTCCAAAACAGCACCACAAAATCATCTTGCAGCAAGCAGGCGCCGACTGGTACGCTGTCGAGAACCCCAAACTTTTCCTTAATACTTTTGCTCTCCTCAATCATAGACCCCCGGCAAGTTGATTGATAGCAGTCAACAAGGTGTCAAAGGAATTAACATTGAAAATAAGAATGATATCTCCTTCAATGTGAAGCCTTTCAATCATGAAACTGGTCTGGGCTAATAAAACAACTGTATCAGTAGCTAAACCGCCAGATATCAGCAAACTAGCAATCGTCCCTTCGCTATAAGTGGGAATTGAATAGTTCAGGCGCTGCTGAAGTACGTTGCTGATTGCACCCATGACCCCATTAATTACAATATTTCCCACTTCACTTAGCGTACCAATTTTGACTGAATCGAGATCCTGAGTTCCAGCTTCTTCCCCTGTAAGCATTGTCACCAGCAGGGCAGCGCTGTTGGTGGGAAAGACTAGCTGGGCAATGCCTCCAAAGGAGCCTGTGAATTTGAGCTGGACAGCGGCGATTTGCTCGCCGTTGAGGTGTTGCTCTAACTCTTCTGCCACGTCGATGGGAGTCAGAATCTGAAGGTAGGGAATTTGCAAGCGAATCGGGGAGTCGATCATGTCGTTCAAAACCCCTGCGGCTTGACCGATCCCGATGTTGACGAGTTCCTGCAAAGCATCGAGCTGTCGAGTGCTTAATTTCATTGTGCGCTCTCCTCGCTGACACTGAGAGCTTTTTTGATCCACCCGATTAGTTCGTCTGAGTTGGGCATTTTGTGAATGACTGCCAGGGCTCCGAGTGCCATGCACTCGGAGCGGGTGCTTGCTTGGATGTCTGCGGTAATTACGATCACTGGAATTTTATATCCTCGATCGCGCATGGCTTGCAGGACTTCCCGACCTTCCATTTCTGGCATCAGCAGGTCTAAGAGCATACAGTTTGGGGTTTTAGTGCCGAGCAGTTCTAGAGCTTCTGGGCCGCTGGATGCTTCCCAAGTCTCGTATCCTTCTGCTCGCAGGATTTTGCAGATTACCCTGCGAGTCAACCACGAATCTTCGACAACGAGAATTGATGTCACTACGTTCTCCTCCTTCTATTGTTTAGGACTGACCGGCGTTGCAGGTACTGGTTTTATCTTGACAGTAATTTAAAGTGCTGGGACGGTGTGTGATCGAGCTTCACTCGGAATTCCTGTTCTTAAAAACTAACGCATTAATGTGTTGGATAGTTTAGTATCTTGGACTATGTGAAGAAAAAACCCGGTTTCTGAATGAAACCAGGTTTGCGGGATCTCTATTGCTCCTAACAGGGGCGCTCAATTATAGATTACCAAACGCTTCCGAAGGGACTCTACTCGCTGTTTGGCCGTGGTATTGTCTGGATCGCAGGCGAGAGCTTGTTCGTACATTTCCAAGGCTTGAGCTGTTAATTTCTTGCGCTCGTAGGCGTGACCCAGGTTGTTGAGAGATGTAACGTATTCTGGCTGCAACTTCAGGGCTTCTTTGTACTGGCGGATCGCGATGTCGTACTGTTCTTGGCCGAAGTGTGCAAAACCGAGGGCGTTGTATATAACAGCTTGATTTTCTTCGCCTTCTAAGTCTTTCGCTTTCAGGGCTTTTTGAAACAGTACGATCGCCTGGGAGTAAAGCTTCTTATCTAGATAGATACTTCCTAATTCGTAGTATTCCTGTGCTGTTCCTTTTTCTACCGTCAGCTTATTTTCTAAGCGTTCCAGAGACATTTCCAGCTTCCGAGTTTTGAGAATCTGGCGCACCACAAACCAGGAAGTGCTGCCGAGTATAGCGAGCAGGACTGACAAGTAAATAATGAGCAAATTACTATCCATGTTTTTCTTAAATTTAGGTATGTCTGTGGAAGGTTTTATTTATTTTAAGGCGCTAGCAATCTCTGAGATTTGCCTCTGCAACTGTATAAAAAACAAGGAAATAGCGATCGACCGGCCCGATCGCGATTTCTGAAAAAGCAAGAGTCCAGAAGTAAGAACAAAGAAGGAAAGTTGGTCTCAACCTCCTAAATTCATCAGGAGTTTTCCTTCTCTGGCAGACAGTTAAATCTTTCTTACTTCTGCTTTGTGCATTCTGAAAATCAAGGGAACTTTCAGGCTCCGGCTCGATTAGCCATTTCCACGACTTTACCGAATGTTGCCGGGTCAATGATCGCCATTTGTGCCAGCATTTTGCGGTTGATTTCGATGTTGGCTTTTTTCATGTTGCCGATCAGTCTGCTGTAGCTCGTGCCGTGCTGGCGCGATGCGGCATTGATCCGAGCAATCCACAGGCGGCGGAAATCGCGTTTGCGTTTTTTGCGATCGCGATAACCGTTACGCAGGGCCTGCATCACCCGTTGGTTAGCTGTGCGGAACTGTTTCGACTGTGCGCCTCGGAAACCCTTGGCTAATTTGAGAATTTTTTTGCGGCGCGCTCTGGCGACATTACCGCGTTTTACCCGTGTCATCTTTAATTTCCGTTAAACTTTACAAGTATGGAAGCATTAACCGCACGTTAGCATCGTTGGTCTCGTCGATGACGACCAGCTTAGATAGACGGCTTTTGCGAGCTGAACTTTTGTGCTGTAGCAAGTGGCTTTTGTAAGCTTTACGGCGCACAATTTTACCGCTGCCGGTCGCTCTAAAGCGCTTTGCGGCTGCTTTGCGAGTTTTGAGTTTTGGCATGAACTGGTGTTATTTGGACACAAGCTTATACCGTATCACGTTTGTGCTACTTTCTGCAAGGGAGATTTGCGGGTTGGGGGTGGCGCTGCATTTGCGGCGATATACAGGATGGGCGATCGGGTAATCTTGCGGTAGTTTGCTGTAGTTAACACCTAGTATAGAATGTTATACCCCAGTTGCGGTATCATTAAGCGTTCATGAAATTCAATCTCAAAAAGATTTAATTCCACAGGTTCCGGCGAGCCGAGGCGTACCTTTTTCGGTCGATTTGTTTCGCAATAATTAAACCATAAGTTTAGTGACGGACTTTGCAGCCACATATTAAACTTTTGAGTTTAATCATTACTAACTACCATCAGTGATCAAACAATTTAATACGATTTTTATAACTGACTTATATGTTTATATAACACGGTATATTTTAGCTATTTAATTAAGAAATACTAAGAAAGGTTCAAGGCGGTTGAAACCCCGTGTCGCTTGCATCTGTGATCTGAAGATACGCTCGCTTTCCGCCTCCCGTGTTTTTTTCGTAAATGTGGATCAGGGGTTTACGTCAGCAGTTTTTCATGCTCTGTTTTTTCTTCTTTTCTGGGGGGTTCGCTCTTTGAGTGGCTGCATTGTTAGTTAATAGGTTGTGTCAATCGATTTTAGATTTTAGATTTTAGATTAAAGAATTGAAGCATTGACTTGCGCGAGATAAATACGTTCGGCAAGTTTCATCGGATACAGGTTTTTTATTTCACCGGTCCTGAGTCTGCTTTCGGAATGAATCACGTGGCGGGTATCCTGGATGCTTTCGGTTCGTGTGCCCATCAGGGTGAACGATCCTACAAGCCAGACAGCGAAACAACATTCCGCGAAATGATGAAGCAGTCGCAAATGAATCAATATGAGTTTCAAGAATGGCTCTACAGCTACAAGCCTGCGTAAACCGTTGAATTTGTGCTGATTAAAAATCCTGACCGCATGTCGATCGCGGCACTCGAACATAATAAATCAAGGAGGTATTTAAGCTGGATTGAGTATTAAACTCTCAATACAGGCCTTTCGGGATTTTCGGGATTGGGAACTAGACGCTGATTTTTGCAATCTACCAGCAAATCTAAAGTTTCTAACACAGTTTGACCGATTAGCACCATATCGCCTAAAACCATTGCCGCCTCAATTGTCTCGCGCCCTTCTATTTCAATGATAACAGGTTCAGTCAATCCTACTCTTTCTTGTCTGCCATCAGCATATTTTGCTATTTCCTGACTCCGAATTCTTAAACCGAGCTGCTCTACTACATCCGCAGGTAACGCAGTTCTGACTGCGCCACTATCTATCAGTGCTTCTGCTTCGTACACGCGCAACAGATTTGGATTGAGCACTCCTCGACTCACTAAGGCTTCATCAATGGCATTCGTTAGCTTGACTTTGACTCGAACTGCACCCATATTTTTGCTGGCTTGAGTTAGATCGCGATCGAGATTTATCATATCGCCTCTCTTTTCGTCTATAAAGTCTACCTTTGATTCTAGCCCCAATTTATGGTAGTAAGATTCGCAGTGCACACCCTACAAGTAGAGTTTGTACGTAAGTCTTACAGCGTATTGCAGGTTGAGGAAGTGCAGTAGGGACAAAGGCTTTCGCCCTGTCCCTACGGGGATCTATCACTCTTGTGGGGAGTAGGGGTTGGGCATCCTGCCCGCCCTAAACATACAAGTTAAATGCACAAAAGCTTACTCATCTTCTGCATAGATAAACCGATACAATTCGCTAGGATCTGGTTCGGCGCTTTTCTCAGCAAAATCCACTGCATCGTCAATTACTGCTTGAATTTTATTATCGATCTCTTTCAATTCTTCAGCAGTTGCCAAAGTTCGATCGATCAAATCAGCAGCCAACTTCTTAATCGGATCGCGGGGGAACCAATATTCCTTCTCTTCCTTAGAACGCAACTCATCAGGATCGGCCAAAGAATGGCCGCGAAAGCGATAAGTCAAAGCCTCAATCAAAGTCGGCCCCTCGCCGGCTCGCGCCCGCGCCACAGCTTCCTTCGCGACTTCCCGCACCGCCAAAACATCCATCCCGTCAACCTCAAAACCAGCCATGCCAAAAGCATGAGCTTTTTTGTAAATCAGCGGGTCAGAAGTAGCTCGCTCGTGGGCCATCCCGATCGCCCATTTGTTGTTTTCCACAACATAAATAATCGGCAACTTCCACAAAGCCGCCATGTTCAAACACTCAAAAAACTGCCCGTTATTTGCAGCACCATCGCCAAAAAAACAAGCTGTCACGCCATCGGAACTTTCATCCCCCAAAGCTTCGCGGCGGTACTTCGATTGAAACGCCGCCCCCGTAGCTACAGGAATCCCCTCAGCCACAAAAGCATAGCCCCCCAATAGTCGGTGTTCGGCCGAAAACATGTGCATCGAACCGCCGCGGCCTTTCGAGCAACCAGTTTCCTTCCCGAACAACTCCGCCATTACCTCCCGCGCCGGGACGCCCGCGCTCAAAGCGTGAACGTGATCGCGGTAGGTGCTGCTGACGTAATCAGTGTCATCCCGGCGCATCGATCGAATCACGCCAGTAGAGACTGCTTCCTGACCGTTGTACAAGTGGACAAAACCAAACATTTTGCCCCGGTAGTACATCTCAGCACACTTGTCCTCAAAGTAGCGCCCCAAGACCATATCCTCGTAGAGCATTAAGCCCTCATCCCGAGAAATGTTTACGCTTTGCGCGTCAAAAACTGGTAAATTCCGTTCCTGAACCATAAATAATTAATACCCGACGATCGGCTTCCTAGACATCTAAATTTAAACCCAGATGGGACACAACCGCAGCAGAAAACGATCGCACCTTTTCTGTGCAGCACTTCACCAATTGTTAAAATGAGTAGGGCAGGCGGGGCGGATTGCCGGGACTCGGAGAACCAACTCCCATCTAAACCCCATGCACACGAATGATATAATTCCATTACTCTCAAACCCGAAAATGCTCTGCAAGTCACACAACTCATTTAGCTGACGGGCAGTGGGGCTTTCCCTTTTGCTCACTGTAAAACGCTGTAGAGGGAAAAAAATCAGAGGATCTCTACGGCAAGTCCAACATACCGTGAATGGGGCGGTTGGAAGCCAACACCAGAATTTTTGATTTGGTTTGCGGGAGTATGTCACTTAAGATAGGCTAATTCAGTTGCTAGCGCTTTGGGGAAGTGGACAGTGTTAATTCCACTAGATTACTACCGGATTTTGGGTCTACCGATTCAAGCTACTGCCGAACAGTTGCAGCAGGCTCACCGCGATCGAACTTTACAGCTTCCGCGCAGGGAGTATTCCGAAGTTGCGATCGTCGCCCGCAAACAACTGCTCGATGAAGCCTGCGCCGTTCTGTCAGACTCAGAGGGGCGCAAAGCTTACGATGCCAGTTTTTTAGCCAAAACTTACGATCGAGAGTCGGAAGCCGCACAGGAAGCCAAGCACCAGAGGTCAAAAACCTCAGCAGGCACGGCCACCTTCCTGCAAGACGCAGGAGAAACCGCTCCGGCAGAGTCCAAGGCTTTAGAGGCTGCTCCCGACCCCCACACTCCAAGTATTGAAATCGATGACAACCAATTCGTAGGAGCCCTGCTCATACTGCAAGAACTGGGGGAATACGAACTCGTACAGAAGCTGGGTCGCCCGTATCTTAACAATGGCAGCATCGCGATCGCAGAAGGTCGTTTCGGCGACCCTCAGCTCGTGAGGCCAGATATAGTTTTAACTGTCAGCCTTGCCTGTCTAGAACTCGGCCGCGAACAGTGGCAGCAAGGTCAGTACGAAAATGCCGCAAGATCGTTAGAAGCAGGTCAAGAATTGCTGCTGCGCGAAAGCCTATTTGCAAGCGTGAGGGGTGAAATGCAAGCCGACATATACAAACTCCGTCCGTACAACATTTTAGAGCTATTATCACTCCCCGAAGAAAAAGTCGCCGAGCGTCGCAAGGGACTGCAAATCCTGCGAGAAATGCTTCAAGAACGAGGCGGTATCGACGGATCGGGAGACGATCGATCGGGTTTAGGAATAGAAGACTTCCTCCGGTTCGTGCAGCAAATGCGTAAACACCTAACCAGCAGCGAGCAGCAGGCGCTATTTGAAGCCGAAGCCGGCCGCCCCTCCGCAGTCGCCACTTACCTCTCGGTCTACACCCTGTTAGCCCAAGGATTTGCCGCCAGACAGCCATCGATGATCCGTCGCGCCAAGCTGATGCTGATGCAGCTCGGTCGCCGCCAAGACGTTCACCTGGAAAAAGCCGTCTGTTCCCTGCTGCTGGGCCAGACAGAAGAAGCCAGCAGAGCCCTCGAACTCAGTTCGGAAAAAGAACCCCTGGCCTTCATTCGCGAACATTCCCAAGATTCACCCGACTTGTTGCCCGGACTGTGCTTGTACGCCGAACACTGGCTACAAGAAGAAGTGTTTCCCCACTTCCGCGACTTGGCCAACGAGTCAGTGTCCTTGAAAGACTACTTTGCCGACCCGAAAGTACAAGCTTACCTAGAAGCTTTGCCACAAGACGCAGAAACCGCCAACGAATGGGTCGTCGTGCAGCCCCGCGCCGGCAAGCTCCCAGGGCGACTGCAACCGACAGCAGGCCGATCGCCCGCTGCCATACCCGCACAGCCACCCACAGCCAAGCAGGGAGCCAGTACCGTCACCTTGACCCCCGTACCGGGCGACGCTTCTACCGCAGCTTCGGGCGCGAAATCCCAGGCAACGGTGGCCGCGCCTAGCGCTGTTGCCCCCGTGTCTATCCCGATAGCGACAGTGCCACACCCTGCTGAATCGACTTCCAAACATCGCAGACGCCAACATTCAGGGCGCAGCGGAGCAAGCGGCAAGGGGCTAAAGGGCGATTTGGTCGATCGAGCGCGCACCAAGACAGCAGAAATTACCGCCCAAGTCAAGTCCATGCCTCCAAACAGGCTGGCTTTGTTTCTAGTCGCAGGTGTCCTGAGCCTGTTACTCCTGTGGTTAATACTCAGTCTGTTGGCTAGCGCGATGCAAGCCCTATCGGGCCCCCTCCAAGGAGAGCAAGCCCTCGTCCGCCTCGAAGAACCGCCCCTAGAAATCCCTGCCTTGGCCGCGGCCCCAGAGCCTCGCGCTGCAGGCGCAGTGTCGGGAGAAATCACTGAGGAATCAGCAAGAGACTTAGTTCAAGGCTGGCTATCGGCAAAAGCAGCGGCTTTGGGCCCCAATCACGCTGTCGAAGAATTAAAGCAAGTTCTGACAGAACCGGCTTTGTCTCGCTGGCAATTGATGGCAGAAGCTCAACAGCGAAACAACGCGCACCAGCGTTATGTACACAAGCTGGAAGTTAATGGAGTTAAGACGAATCCGACTAATCCCGATCGCGCCCAAGTAGAAGCCCAAGTCGCGGAAAAAGCCGAAGTGTTCGATCGTTCTCAACTCGTTTCTTCGCGCAACGAAAACCTGCGGGTGCGCTACGACTTGATCCGTCAAGAGGGACAGTGGCGGATTATGGATTGGCAAGTGATTAAGTAAGGAATTGTTC
>NZ_JAUBTS010000070.1:0-22407 GCF_036705105.1 Microcoleus sp. B9-D4 | reverse complement strand
AGTTGACAGTTGACAGTTGACAGTTGACAGTTGACAGTTGACAGTTGACAGTTGACAGTTGACAGTTGACAGTTGACAGTTGACCTGGGATACCGACATCTACCTGGAAAGAAGAGGATTGGAGTAAGCTGAAGTGCATTTAAATTGTAGAGTCAAATTTAAGAAAAGTCTTGTGGGGTGGGCCAGAAAGCCCGCCCAAAAAATACAATTTAGATGCCCAACAGCTTAATGAACAGTCTTCTTTTAATTTCTCCTGATCGGGGTTCTGGCTGTAAACCTATTCTTTCTGGTAATTGGTAATTGGTAATTGGTAATTGGTAATTTTTGCTGGCTAATTACTAATTCCCAATTTCTGATTATTAGGTGAGTTTTTAATATCAAATCCGTTAGCATCGGAATAGTAAATTCGAGTTCACTGTTCACTGTCAACAGTCAACAGTCAACATCATTCCGGTGTTACCGGAAATGATATAATTCCAAAAGCGGGAGTTTTGAATTGCAGATTATTGTTGAAGGCTGGCGTTTTATTTATCATTCCTATTGCGTAGCCAATCAATTTCAACTGCTGGAAATGCTCGCTCGCCCGCGAGGACAAATTGAGCTTTTCCACCGCGATATGCCCTACATTGACGCCGCTTGGGAGACGAAAATTAGTTTGTTCGATCGCCCAAACGAAACATTACTTCGCAGCATTAAGAGCCCTGCCGTAAATCAGTCAGCCGATGTTACCCTGCGAATGTACTGCCCGTGGGACTTCTCGGCCTCCAGCAGCGCTCAAACTTGGGTGTTTGCAGCCACAGAATGGGGGATTATTACGAGTTCAGTATTACAGGCGATGGGTGTTAAGTCGATCGCCCAAACCCCGGTTAATTCAGAAACCAAAATTATTACACCTTCAGCTTGGTCAAAAGCCGGCTTAATTCGCAGCGGAGTTGAGGCCGATCGCATTGCCGTTGCACCTTTGGGAGTCGATCCTAATATTTATTATCCTGCTGCGGCCGATCGGCGTCAAGCACTGCGCGAAAGCTTGGGCTGGTCAAACTATTTTATATTTTTAAACATCGGCGGACAAACGGATCGCAAAGGTATTCGCCCTTTATTAAAAGCCTTCGCTGCGGTAGTTGACAAATATCCCGATGCGAGATTAGTTTTAAAAGGTTCGGAACTGCTTTATCCGTCGAGAGACGAGATTGCCCAAGCCTGCCGAGTTGTGCTCAACGATGCCGAAAGAGCGAGGGTTTTACCAAGATTAATTTATACTGGTAGCCAGCTATCTTTTGCTCAAATAGCTGAGTTTTACCAAGCTGCAGATGTTTATGTTTCTCCCTATTTGGCAGAAGGTTTTAATCTGCCGGTGTTAGAAGCTGCAGCTTGCGGTTTGCCGGTTATTTGCACTGCGGGCGGCCCTACGGATGATTTTACGCGATCGGACTTTGCACTGCGGATTGAAAGTAAATTTAGGGCTGTGGCGAGTGACGGGGAAACGTTATTTATCTTAGCTCCTGAGTGGGAACATTTGACTGATTTGATGCAAGGGGCGATCGAACAGCCTGGATTGGCTGCGAAAGCGAGGGTTGCGGGCCCGGCTTTTGTGGCTGAAAATTTTACTTGGAGGCGCGTAGTCGATCGATTGCTTGAGGTTATGGGAGGAGATAGAAAGAGAGAGGAGAGGTCTATTTTTGAGCCAATAATTTTGTAGTTTGGGCGTTTCAAGCCCTAGATGGGGAAATAGGTTTTTTCCGGCCTACTTTGGAATTGAATCCGATTATTCGCAGGAAGGTTTCAATCCCTGATAGGGTTTTAGGTTTTTTCCGGCTAGCGCAAGTGGCTAGCAAAGACGGTAATGATTTCTATTGTTTCAATCCCTGATAGGGTTTTAGGTTTTTTCCGGCTTTCCCTCCTATGGATATGTCTCGAATCCAAGAGGGTTTCAATCCCTGATAGGGTTTTAGGTTTTTTCCGGCCGTCGTCGAAAGCTTTGCTAGTGAACCGTTTTGTGTTTCAATCCCTGATAGGGTTTTAGGTTTTTTCCGGCGAAAGTTCAAGAGAACAAGCAGAATCTATGATATAAGGCTGATGTTTCAATCCCTGATAGGGTTTTAGGTTTTTTCCGGCGCTCGCCAACCCAAGCGTCGTAGGCAGCCCAGAAAGCGGTTTCAATCCCTGATAGGGTTTTAGGTTTTTTCCGGCAGTAGGAAATAGCTATGTTAAGTATGTGCCTTTGTTTCAATCCCTGATAGGGTTTTAGGTTTTTTCCGGCGCAGCCCGGAAAGCCGCATCGACGCCACGCGCGCACCCCACGGTTTCAATCCCTGATAGGGTTTTAGGTTTTTTCCGGCTCAACTGCTGCTGTCTTTGGTAGCTACCGACCCAAGTTTCAATCCCTGATAGGGTTTTAGGTTTTTTCCGGCGAAATCATCTGTTCGCTCACACCCGATCGCTCTGCAGTTTCAATCCCTGATAGGGTTTTAGGTTTTTTCCGGCGATTGTTTTGCTGTGTGGGAATTGTAAGGTTTGTGGGTTTCAATCCCTGATAGGGTTTTAGGTTTTTTCCGGCGAATGGGACAACGGCAGCTTTCCTTAAACTAATGTTAGTTTCAATCCCTGATAGGGTTTTAGGTTTTTTCCGGCTGGTGCTCTCCGATTTACTGAGTGGGGGAATATTCAAGTTTCAATCCCTGATAGGGTTTTAGGTTTTTTCCGGCGATCAGCAACTGCTGCGCCTGGACTTGCGACAACTGTTTCAATCCCTGATAGGGTTTTAGGTTTTTTCCGGCGTTGGTGCCCTCGGTTTTTCCGGGGGCTTTCTGCGTTTCAATCCCTGATAGGGTTTTAGGTTTTTTCCGGCAATTTACCGATTGATTTGTTGCAGCAATAAATAGTTTCAATCCCTGATAGGGTTTTAGGTTTTTTCCGGCAAAATGCAAAGACTTTGACGAATCATTTAGCGAGGTTTCAATCCCTGATAGGGTTTTAGGTTTTTTCCGGCCTCTCGGAAAGTTTGCGTAAAGTTTACGGCGCCGACTTTTGCGTTTCAATCCCTGATAGGGTTTTAGGTTTTTTCCGGCATTATTGCGATCGCCCGGCGGCTTGAGTTCGGGGGAGGTTTCAATCCCTGATAGGGTTTTAGGTTTTTTCCGGCTGTAAGCTTGAATTCAGAGGTTGCTGTCAACATTCAAAGTTTCAATCCCTGATAGGGTTTTAGGTTTTTTCCGGCTCAGAACCCAGAACAGCAAACTTTAAGACTTCTGACGGAAAGTTTCAATCCCTGATAGGGTTTTAGGTTTTTTCCGGCCTGGCATTAGAAGAGTCAGCAAGAAATGTACCCTCGTTTCAATCCCTGATAGGGTTTTAGGTTTTTTCCGGCTCTGCATCGTACCCGCACGAGGATAAGGAATCAAGGTTTCAATCCCTGATAGGGTTTTAGGTTTTTTCCGGCTTGAGAATGTGCGGGCGATCGAACCCATCCCAGCGTTTCAATCCCTGATAGGGTTTTAGGTTTTTTCCGGCTTTATAAGCCCAGCCCGCGATCGCCATTTGCGATGTTTCAATCCCTGATAGGGTTTTAGGTTTTTTCCGGCTGGAGCAAAACCGTCTTCATCAATCCTCCATTCTCTGTTTCAATCCCTGATAGGGTTTTAGGTTTTTTCCGGCTCATCTCCCCTGTGCTGTCCGCTACTACAAAGATGTTTCAATCCCTGATAGGGTTTTAGGTTTTTTCCGGCTTGTGGATGCACCGCGACAAATGCAAAGGTACGCTGGAGTTTCAATCCCTGATAGGGTTTTAGGTTTTTTCCGGCTGGAGTTAAGCCTAGTTTACACAAGTATTATTTAGTTTCAATCCCTGATAGGGTTTTAGGTTTTTTCCGGCGTCGCTGGCGGGGTAGGCTGTGGAATTCAACCAGGTGTTTCAATCCCTGATAGGGTTTTAGGTTTTTTCCGGCGTTTTCGGGTTTGTTGGCAGAAATTTTGACAGAGACTGGTTTCAATCCCTGATAGGGTTTTAGGTTTTTTCCGGCGGGATGGAACGTCGCTTTGTTGCTAGCCCTTTTTATTAGTTTCAATCCCTGATAGGGTTTTAGGTTTTTTCCGGCAGGGCACTTCAATTGGTTAATTGAGATTGAGTAAGGGGTTTCAATCCCTGATAGGGTTTTAGGTTTTTTCCGGCTCTTCAGGAGTTTTTCCGCTCCGAAGCTGTTCCAAGTTTCAATCCCTGATAGGGTTTTAGGTTTTTTCCGGCTATAATAGAAGTATCCCCGCGTGCTGGAAACACCGGGGATGTGGTCGTTTCAATCCCTGATAGGGTTTTAGGTTTTTTCCGGCTCAGATACAACGGACGCGCCGATCGCCACAGCACCAAGTTTCAATCCCTGATAGGGTTTTAGGTTTTTTCCGGCTCGTTGGAGGGTCGCTCCAACCAGTCAAGCTCAAAGTTTCAATCCCTGATAGGGTTTTAGGTTTTTTCCGGCCCACGATCGGACTTGAAGAAGCAACTGTATTCCGTTTCAATCCCTGATAGGGTTTTAGGTTTTTTCCGGCTCACCCTGAATATATCCATTGAGCGCGTTTGCTAGTTTCAATCCCTGATAGGGTTTTAGGTTTTTTCCGGCTTGAAAAAGCGCCACCTGTTGGCAACACTGTTACATTTTCTTCGTTTCAATCCCTGATAGGGTTTTAGGTTTTTTCCGGCTTAACGGCAGTCGCCAGCCGTTGGTCAATGACTTGTTTCAATCCCTGATAGGGTTTTAGGTTTTTTCCGGCGCTCTTTCTCGATCGATGTGGCGGTATCCCCAAGTTTCAATCCCTGATAGGGTTTTAGGTTTTTTCCGGCGTAAATGTTTTTGCTCCTCCTATTGCAGATTGTGCTGGTTTCAATCCCTGATAGGGTTTTAGGTTTTTTCCGGCCTCACTCGCCTTTGCAAAGGTGGTCTTTTGAAGGTTTCAATCCCTGATAGGGTTTTAGGTTTTTTCCGGCTGCTCATCTTTGCTGCGATTCAATAGCAAGAGTTGAGTTTCAATCCCTGATAGGGTTTTAGGTTTTTTCCGGCTTGCTTAATTAGCTTGCTGTTAGAGATGTGTCCTGTTTCAATCCCTGATAGGGTTTTAGGTTTTTTCCGGCGGGATGTAATGCACATCGCTTGCCTGTTGCTGCAAGGTTTCAATCCCTGATAGGGTTTTAGGTTTTTTCCGGCGCGTCCAGCCGTTTGCTTGGAGCCATGCCATGTCTAGGGTTTCAATCCCTGATAGGGTTTTAGGTTTTTTCCGGCACAACGGGCGATCGGGAGGAACTGATTAAGACTGGTTTCAATCCCTGATAGGGTTTTAGGTTTTTTCCGGCCTTGCGATCGCGATATCAAGCCGACTGCTTCAAAGGGTTTCAATCCCTGATAGGGTTTTAGGTTTTTTCCGGCATCTTTGCCCAAAGCCGGGGGCGGTAATGTTGAAGTTTCAATCCCTGATAGGGTTTTAGGTTTTTTCCGGCGTTACCGCTCCCGTCGGGGGGCGCGTTTCTGTCAGCTTTCCTGAAGCTGTTTCAATCCCTGATAGGGTTTTAGGTTTTTTCCGGCACACCATGTTACCACTCCACACCCAAAAATCACTCGTTTCAATCCCTGATAGGGTTTTAGGTTTTTTCCGGCGCAGCATCTTTGTCGGCAAAACCGGATAGCGCCGCCCGTTTGTTTCAATCCCTGATAGGGTTTTAGGTTTTTTCCGGCTCGAATGTGGCATCTTTCGCTCGCACCAATAATTCGGTTTCAATCCCTGATAGGGTTTTAGGTTTTTTCCGGCTCGCCCGCTTAACGAACTTCGTCAAGCTCTTATGGAGATGTTTCAATCCCTGATAGGGTTTTAGGTTTTTTCCGGCTTTGTCAGCAGGTGCTGCTACTAACTACGTTAAAACGTTTCAATCCCTGATAGGGTTTTAGGTTTTTTCCGGCAATTATACCCCCTTTAAAGCTCCCGCGTCAAGAGCGTTTCAATCCCTGATAGGGTTTTAGGTTTTTTCCGGCGCGCACCGGCCCTTACTACAGTTACCGCTGGATGGAAAGAAGTTTCAATCCCTGATAGGGTTTTAGGTTTTTTCCGGCCTAAGTGAGTAGTTAATATATCTAAATAACTCATCGTTTCAATCCCTGATAGGGTTTTAGGTTTTTTCCGGCTAAAGCCACTCGGAGCAATCAATGAATTCTTCAGGCTTGTTTCAATCCCTGATAGGGTTTTAGGTTTTTTCCGGCGTAATATTAGTAGGTGGGGAAGTTGCCGATTTAGTAAATGGTTTCAATCCCTGATAGGGTTTTAGGTTTTTTCCGGCGTTCCAGCGAAAGTCGGCCGGCAGAACGCCTAGGTTTCAATCCCTGATAGGGTTTTAGGTTTTTTCCGGCCCAAGCTTGATTTCCTCTGCCATTTTGCAGATTGGAGTTTCAATCCCTGATAGGGTTTTAGGTTTTTTCCGGCATAATTATTAGGAATTCCCATCACATCACAATACAAGTTTCAATCCCTGATAGGGTTTTAGGTTTTTTCCGGCTTTGCAATCAGTGATAGCAACGGCTGAAAGCGTTAGTTTCAATCCCTGATAGGGTTTTAGGTTTTTTCCGGCACACTTCCTCAAGTTGCGATCGCACAAGTAGCAGCCAAAGTTTCAATCCCTGATAGGGTTTTAGGTTTTTTCCGGCCCTTGCAGTTGTCCAAATGAACTTTTAAGTGAGTTTTGCCATTGTTTCAATCCCTGATAGGGTTTTAGGTTTTTTCCGGCCAAAGATTTTACACGCATCACCAAAATTAAATCAAGTTTCAATCCCTGATAGGGTTTTAGGTTTTTTCCGGCCTTCGGCGGCCCATACTGGCATTTTTTCTTAAACTCCTGAAGGTAGTTTCAATCCCTGATAGGGTTTTAGGTTTTTTCCGGCCCCCAGTAAATTTGATACGTCGTACTGTTCCATCGTAGGGTTTCAATCCCTGATAGGGTTTTAGGTTTTTTCCGGCGCTTGCCATTTGCTCGGCATCCAAATAAGCCTTTCCGTTTCAATCCCTGATAGGGTTTTAGGTTTTTTCCGGCCGCAGAAGCAACCGCAGGCACCACCGAAGGCACCGAAGTTTCAATCCCTGATAGGGTTTTAGGTTTTTTCCGGCTTAGAGAATCAGATTATTACTAAGCCAGAGAAACCGCTGGGTTTCAATCCCTGATAGGGTTTTAGGTTTTTTCCGGCCTTTATGTACCTAGGCCAGTGCCGGTGCCCCCTGCAGATGTTTCAATCCCTGATAGGGTTTTAGGTTTTTTCCGGCAAAACCAGCAGCAAAGGCAGCCGAGGCCCAGGAGCCAGAGCCAGGTTTCAATCCCTGATAGGGTTTTAGGTTTTTTCCGGCTCTGCAGTTCTGGCAGCGGTGCATCTAAGAATTTCTTGTTGTTTCAATCCCTGATAGGGTTTTAGGTTTTTTCCGGCCCAGAGATAGTGAACGCAGCCGGGAAGGAAGCCAAGAGTTTCAATCCCTGATAGGGTTTTAGGTTTTTTCCGGCGTTTGAGCAACTTGTCCAGTCTGTCCGGGAGTTTGGTTTCAATCCCTGATAGGGTTTTAGGTTTTTTCCGGCTGGGCACAGATGCGATCGCAGCTTGAAAAGATTAGTTTCAATCCCTGATAGGGTTTTAGGTTTTTTCCGGCAAGTCTGGCATCAACCCTAAAATCTATACTCTAAACTTTGGTTTCAATCCCTGATAGGGTTTTAGGTTTTTTCCGGCCCGATGTGGCAGATGAACTCGCCGTTTCAGCCTATGTGTCCGGTTTCAATCCCTGATAGGGTTTTAGGTTTTTTCCGGCAGCCCGTTCCAGAAGCCAGGGTGTATTTGGTTTTCAAGGTGCAGTTCCGTGAATCTAAAACAAAAGTACCATTCCAGCCTTCGGCTTGTCAATACCAAAAATTTCATATTCACTCCAAAACCTTATCCTGTAAAGCTTTCAGACTTTCCGTGAATCGTTTTTTCAGAGGAGGGGCATCAAACTCTTGCTGCACATGAGTTTGAGCCGAAAAATTGGATACTCCAATTTTAACACCTACCGGTTCACAGAAACTAGGCAAAAAATATTGTGCGATCGACTGGCACTACCCCACCAATGCGTTCAATCTTACCCTGACAGCAAGCGCACAGCGGAAAAAACCAAATACTGTCTTCCTTGGGTTGGATGACTTTGTTCGGCGTGGCGATCGTAACTTAGACTTGAGTCTCAATATTCGGCGTAGTGTGAAATTTCTTCTCTGCCTAGGACTGAAAGGCGATCGTAACTTAGACTTGAGTCTCAATATTCGGCCGAATATGAGGATCGGGTTCAGGATTTAGATTTGTTCGGCGTGGCGATCGTAACTTAGACTTGAGTCTCTCCTCCAACTTGATCATAGTTTTTGATTGTGGAATTTGTTCGGCGTGGCGATCGTAACTTAGACTTGAGTCCTAGCCGGAATCAATCTCCTCAACTGGTTGGATGACTTTGTTCGCTTAAGCTTAGTTGCATCGACGCGGGTGATAACGAATCAATCTCCTCAACTGGTTGGATGACTTTGTTCGAGATGCCTGAAAGAGATATTGGATCGGTGCGACGCCGGAATCAATCTCCTCAACTGGTTGGATGACTTTGTTCGGCATGGCGATCGTAACTTAGACTTGAGTCCTAGCCGGAATCAATCTCCTCAACTGGTTGCATGACTTTGTTCGCGGCAAAATTGATGCACTCTTTGGCAATAATTCGGAATCAATCTCCTCAACTGGTTGGATGACTTTGTTCGCCGTGGCGATCGTAACTTAGACTTGAGTCCTTGCCGGAATCAATCTACCAGTGGTACAGTTCGTCTTCTTAATTACAGCGATCGTAACTTAGACTTGAGTCCTTGCCGGAATCAATCTCCTCAAACGATTCCGCCAACCTGAAAGCAAAGCGATTAAAAAACAACTCCGATATATCAAAAAAAATTAGCTCATATTCAACAGCTAACGACTTATACCAATTTTTTATGAGGTTGCATAGAATCCGATCACCCTGGCGCCCCCCGCGGGAGGGGGGGACAAGATTATTCTCAAAGTCAACCCCTACTCCCCAACAACCAGGGAGATTTAGGGGGATCGAGATATGTGCAACTTCACATTAAATTGGTATTAGACACTTATCTCTAAAATCTCACTAAAAAGCCAGATAAAAGCTGCCAAATCGTAGAATTATCAAAATCTTTGCTTTAGAAAATCACCGACCAAAACTTATATTTTACAGAAATTGAATCCCCAATTAATTGCTAGGAGTGATTTGCCCCAACTTATTCAGCGAAACCTAAACCTTCAACAATAAGCGAATTTTTACCTGCTATATTTGCGGTATTTGCGCTTCGCGGTTCCGAAAAATGTTATTGGCAAATTGCATACAAAATCCCCAAATTAACTTAAAATCAGTAGAGTGGCATTTACCTTAAAAATCCCTATGACAAAAGCCGAAATTAGCACCAAAAACATCACAGTTCCTAACGGGGATTTGCAAATAGCTGCATACCTAGCCCAGCCAGCCTCCCCAGGGCAATTTCCCGCAGTAATCGTGATTCAAGAAATCTTTGGCGTCAACTCGCACATCCGCGAAGTTACTGAAAGAATAGCAAAAGAAGGATATGTCGCGATCGCCCCAGCCATTTACCAGCGTCAAGCCCCCGGCTTTGAAACCGGCTACACACCCGAAGCCATCCAAATCGGCAGAGAATACAAAGAAAAAACCACCGCTTCCGAACTTCTGGGCGATATCCAAGCCACCATCGATTACCTCAAAACTCTACCCTCTGTCAAACCAGAAGGTTTTGGCTGCATCGGTTTCTGCTTTGGAGGACACGTCGCCTACCTCGCCGCTACATTGCCCGAAATCAAGGCTACAGCGTCGTTCTACGGTGCCGGTATCGCCACCCTAACCCCCGGCGGCGGCACCCCCACGATCGCCCGCACAGCAGACATTAAAGGCACTCTCTACGCCTTTTTTGGCACTCAAGACCCCAGCATTCCCTTAGAACAAGTTGACCAAATCGCCGCAGAATTGCAAAAACACAGTATTTCTCACCAAATTTTCCGCTACAATGCCGATCACGGCTTCTTCTGCGACCACCGCGGCAGTTACGACGCTACGGCAGCAGCCGACTCGTGGGTGCAGGTGAAGCAGCTATTTCATCAGCAACTTCAACCAGCCTAGAGAGTGGGAGATGGGGAGATAGGGAGATGGGGAGAGTGGGAAAATTTTTTCTACTGACGACTGCCAACTAAATTACTGACAACTGACAACTAAACTGACATGAATTCCAAATCTACAGGTTCTCAAAGCGCAAAAGCATCCTTTTCAATGGATGATTTTGCTAAAGCCCTCGAACAGCACAATTATGAGTTCCAGAAGGGACAAGTAGTGCGCGGCAAAGTGTTCGAGTACGACTCAAACGGCGCGTATGTTGATATCGGCGGCAAGTCTTCGGCTTTTTTGCCGATCGAAGAGGCTGCTTTGAGAACAGTAACGGATTTGTCGGAAGTGGTTCCGCTGGACGAGGAACGGGACTTTTTGATTATCCGCGAACAAGATGCAGATGGCCAAGTTACCTTGTCTCTGCGGCAGTTACAAATTCAGCAAGCTTGGGAAGATTTAATTGAATTGCAGGAAACCGGTAAAGTTCTTCAGGTGCGGGTTTCTGGGGCGAATAAGGGCGGCGTGACAGTAGATGTTCAGGGAATGCGCGGTTTTATTCCCCGATCGCACTTAGTCGATCGCGATAACCTAGAATCGCTGATCGGTCAATCTTTGAGCGTTAATTTCTTGGAGGTCGATCGCGAACGGGAAAAACTCGTACTTTCCCAGCGGATGGCCACTCAATCGAATGCCTTCAAGGATTTGCAAATTGGTCAGTTGGTCGAAGGAAAAGTCAGCAGCATCAAGCCTTTTGGCGTGTTTGTGGACTTGGAAGGAGTTAGCGGTTTGCTGCACATCAAGCAAGTTAGCCAAAAATATATTGATAACCTTGGAAAGGTGTTTGCTCCCGGTCAGCCCCTGAAAGCGATCGTGGTTGACCTCGATGAAAGTCGTGGCCGGATTTCACTTTCTACTCGGGTACTGGAAAATTACCCAGGGGAAATGGTGGATAAGATGGCGGATGTTATGGATACGGCAGAAGAGCGCTCGGAACGTGCTAGAAAGACTCTTTCTTAAGTCTTGATCTAATTACAACCCCGACTTCTTTAATAAGTCGGGGTTGTAAGAGTGCGATCGTTTTACGTTTAATTAAGTTGATTTACTTAGTTGGGATTTTACATCGACTTCTTATACCAGTTTCCCAAAAAAATCCCACTCTAGTAATCCTCCCATCATTTGTAAATTTCTTACTCCCTCCCCGAACCCGCTCTGAGGGTTGGGGTGGGGTAAAAAATTTACGACTCCTCCAAGGATTGCTATATAGGCTAACTCCAAACCCCTATCCAGTAAGTTAATACTTATCGCCAACTAAAAATCAAAAATCCAAAATTGTCTTACTTCTTCCTTTGACTATCTATAGCGGTTCTCAAAAAAGTCAGGTATGCCCACGGAGGCCACGGAGGCCACGGAGGCCTATGCCCATGAGTACCTCATATGAGAGATCGAAAGGCTATAACTCCCTTTTAGCATTCCTTATTTAACCCCATTAGCTACTACTCCCAATACTTTAAAATCGGCTACATTTAGTTGATCTAAAGCTTTGTTGACCAGACCGCGATCGGTTTTTTCTATTTTCACTATCAGCACTGTACCATCAGTTTGAGAGGCTAGTAAATGACCGTCTGCTAAACCAATTAAAGGTGGCGTATCGTAAATTACTAAATCAAATAAGGCTAGGAATTGTTCCATTAAATAGTGCATCTTTCTCGAAGAAAGTAATTTAATTGGATCAGAGGGAATAGTACCTGCTGTGAGGACAAAAAGATTGTCATCGTCGGGTAATCGCTGAATAGCCTCATTTAAGCTTAAATCCGAACTTAAAACATTACTTAAACCTTTCATGTTTGATAAGCCAAGGTATGTGTGCAGTTGAGGCACACGCATATTAGCATCCACTAATAATACTCGTTTACCAACAGCAGAAGCAGTTTTAGCTAAATAAAGTGCTACAGTGGACTTACCCTCACCTTTAATAGTCGAAGTGATGGTTAAAGAACTTATTGGGTTTTCAGCATTTAATAATTGAATATTTGTGTATAAGTAGTGAAATGCCTCTACCACAGGAAAATCTTTGTAATTTGAAACTATTATTCGTTTTAAGCTTGCACTGTTAGTATTTGAACTTACGCTAGTGAATTGAGGGGGAACCCTTTCACCTCTACGAGATTTAATTTTCATCGCTTTGGCGATCGGAATGACTCCCAAAAGAGGGCGTTTAGTTGCTGATTTAATTTCTTCTGGAGTATGGAAAACAGTATTTAAAACTTCTACTAGGAAACCTATAGCAATGCCTAGTAAAGTGCTAATAACGATCGCGATCGCTAGGTGGCGACGGGTTGGTTTTTCTGTTACTGGGTAAAGATCACCATTTTCGTTTGTGATTAACTGTGGTTTAGATATAATTTGCCAAGAGCCATCAATTTGACCAGCATCTAGTTGTAAAGCTTTTTGTTTTTCGAGGAATAGTTTGAGAGTATCTTTAGCTAGTTCTAGTTTTAATTGTAGGTCATCGTAGCGACGTTGAGCTTGGGGCATTTGAGTGATTTTTGCTTGCAGTAAATTTTGGCTATTAGTTATCAATCGCTCGCGAGCTTCCAACTGTTTTAGTTGTGATTGCATCTGCAAGAGGACAGTATCAGCTTCTTTTTTGATTAAATCACGCAAACTTTGCTGCTTTTCCCGCAAAGATTGAATGGGAAGGCTATTTTCATAAAATTGAGTAGAGCTTAAAGCTAATTGCGACTCTATTTCATTTACTTTGCTAATTAAATTTTCATAGGATTTGGGGCTAATATCAACAATCCAACGATTATCGCCCGTTAACGCTCTTTTTTTGTAGCTTTCATATTGAAGCCTACTTTCTGCCAGTTGTCCTTGCACTTCTAGGCGACGATTAGTTAAATTATCGAGCTGATCTGATAGGCTGCGGCTGCGTAGTTCGGGTTGATTAAAGTTATACTGAAGCCTTAACATTTGTAATTCTTGTTGCAATTTATCGACTCTCTGCTGGAGTGGTGGCATTTGTCGGTCAATAAAATCACTACTTTGTTTGCTAACTTTTAAACGCTCTTGGTCCATATATTCTAGGTAATATTTTGCAGTTTCATCCAGCACATATTGGATGCGCTTGGGATCTCGATCGCGGTAGCTAATATCTACGAGCTTAGTACCCCCCTGCTTCCCATCTCGCAAGAAAGTAACACGTTGGATCGTCAAGCGGTTGTTGAGATTTTTATAGTCAAAGTTGGGATATCTTTTCTGCAACTTATTAACTAATGGTAGTAACACTTCTGGGCTTTTTAAAACCCGCGATAAACTTTGATAATCCACCGAGGAACCTTCTTCCGCTGAGGATTTAATTTTGTTTAACTCTGTGATGCCTAAACTGTTATTTTGAGCTTGAACCAAGAGCTTTGATAGGCGATCGTCAGTCGTAATGGGTTCTGCTAAAACTGTAAATTTTCCTTCATACTCGGTAATAGATTTTTGGGAAGCCTTGAGGACGAAACTACCGCTTAAAGTAGCTATGCTGGCAGCTACTATGCCCATCACCAGAAGGCGACGTTTGACGACAGCTAGTACCCAATTCATATCAAGAACTTGGTCATCCTCTGCTGGGGTACTAGCTAGGTAATTAGCGGAGGGAGCAGACAAATATTGACCATTAAGGTCATTCTTGAGGGAAGACAACTGTTTTTTATCCATAGCAAAAATGTTATTTAATTCCTAATTTCCGAATAGTCTGAGTAGCTCTATGAGTCGGGTGGGAACGAGAATTCCACCAATAATATTATTAACTGGTGAGAGAACAGTGTTAATGTTGTCTACCAAGATAGCATTCCTCGATCGTGCCACTATAATTATGTCATTATCTTGAATCAGTGGATTGCTTTGAGCGTCGATTCCTTGATTCAAATTAATGGGTACTTCCGATCGGGATATAGTGCCATTAGGATTCAGCCTGATCAGTTGCACATATCTAGAGTTAGCGCGATTTTGTCTGAAACCCCCCGCACTCATAATGGCTTGATTTAAGGTAGTATTAGGAGGTAATTTGAGTCCACCCGGAGTATTGACTTCTCCGATAACGCTCACTTGCACAGTCGCCGGAGCAAAGCTAGCAGTAGCTAGAACAGAAACTTCTCCGGGGTCGATCGCCGTCGCTGTCGGGACAAAGATGATATCCCCTTCTTGTAGTATAGTATCTTGAGAGGTATCTTGTTCTTGCAAATATTGCCAGAGGTTAATAGTTCTAATTTGTTGTTGGCCACTTCTAGTATAACGTTGGAGTTGGATTTGCCGAATATCAGCGATTGATGTGATTCCACCAGCTAGTTGTAGAGCTCGAATGATGGTCGGTTGTCCGCTGGTTCTTTCACCATTTCGGGTATCACCACCAATGGCTACATATCTACCCGGACGCTTCACCTCTCCGAATACTGAGACAGTACGGGGTTGCTCTGCTGGTATAGAAAAATTAGATTCACTAAGTTGATTTGTTTCTGCTAAATTAATAGTTTCTTGAGGGGGAACCAAGATTTGATCTCCATCTCGCAACGTGATATCTTGGCTGCTCTGACCAGTTTGTAAATAATCCCACAGATTATAAGTGATAGTTATTTCTTTGTTAGCCGTGAGCCGACGCCGCACAATTACTCGTCGAATATCAGCGCTAGCTCGAATACCCCCAGCTTTTTCTAAAGCTTGAGGAAGCGTGGGAAACTGAATCGATGGTCTAGTTCCACCTCCATTAGCTAGGGATAATAAGTAAGAGCCCGGACGACTTATTTCACCCGATAACCAAATATTAAGCGGGCGGGCAGCTTGTAAGCTGATTGTAACTAAAGGTCTTTTTACGACCTTACCATAAGCTCTAGTGATAACTTGGGCTGCCTGTTCTAAAGTTAATCCTTGAAGGGAAACACTACCAATAATGGGGATTTGAATAGCTCCCCCAGCGGGAATTTGATACTCCCCACTAAGCTGAGGCAGATCGTAGATATCAATTCTAATATTGTCTCCACCACCTAGATAGTAATCAGTATTAATACTTGTTGCGGGGGCTGGCGACTGAGCGAGGTTGGTTTGAGGGTAGGAGAGAGTGAGTACCAGCGCCAGCAGTGGCAGTTGTAAAGCACGGAGAGTAAGCCATTTCATAGGTAGTAACAAATTTATGATAGAGGTAAAGCCATGAAAGATATTTTAAGGGTGCCGATGTTTGCGTTGATGCTATTGTGTTTAACGCTTATCGTGTTTGTGACTATTTATATTTTAGTCGCACGCCATCCCAAATTGGGTCTCACATTAGAAAAGATTTTTGTGGGGATACTTTTTTTTACCATCACTGGTGGTTCGGGGCTCACGGCAATGCCCTTTACCAAGATCCATCCTAAAGTTTTATACAATTTAGAAAGTACACCCCCAACGATTATTGGTCAAATTGCCATTTATGGGGCCATGATATTAATATTATTTCCCCGATTAACTAAAACTACCCAAAAAACAGTCTCTATAGTCATTAAATGGATAGCAGGAGACCTTTTTTTAGGTTTGTTTTTGTTGCTCATGACTTTATCTGGCTTGTGGTCAGAAACTCCTGAAGTTACTTTTAGGGCTATTTTGGCTATGTGGGGAATAACACTGGTTTCTATTTATGTAGGGAAAGTGTATAGTTGGTTGGAAATTTATGGATTATTGAGATGGCTAACGGCTTTATTAGCTTTATGGGGAGTTGTGAAAACAAATCCCGCACTGGACGGTTGTTGGACAGGAGCTTTTGGCCATAAAAACCCTTTTTCTTTTCAAATGGCTAATACAGCTTCTTTATGGATTTTATATGCTTTTAAGGAGCGTAAGTATCGATATTTATCATTATTTATCACTTTAATAGCTTTAATAGGATTGCAAAAAGGTTGTAGCGGTGCTAGTCGCATTTTGACAGTGGTATTAATCAGTTTGTGGAGTTATTTAGCCCTCTTAAAAAAATTACCCGTGAAATGGGCTTTTCTCTGCTTTATCTTATTTTTGGTCGGTAGTATAGGTATAAGTATTTTGGTGTTAAATAATTTAGAGGCTATTATTGTGGATGGTTTGAAAAAAGATATGACTTTAACCGGTAGAACCGATTTTTGGCCTTTAATTATTGATCGAATTAATCAAAATAATCCCATATTTGGCTATGGACTGCAAGGATTTTGGCAGTTTTGGCGTGGCTCTGAAAATCCCGCTTACGGAATTGTAGTAGCTAAAAGTGGTTTTGTGCCACCCCACTCTCACAATGGTTTTCTTGATATACTTTGCGAACTGGGTTGGGCCGGATTATTGTTGTTTATTGGGTCATTTTTTAATAATATATTTAGAGGTATAAAGTACCTAGTTAAAGAAAGTTTTCCAGAGTCAGGTTTGCCTTTGTATTTATTAACATTTATGCTAATGACCAATTTGACAGAGGGGGGACTATTGGGGGTTGGTACTTATTGGTGTTGGTATGTAGTTTTATCGGTAAAATTGAGCTTAGATAGGACAGCTAAGGATAATCCACAGGGATGATGTCAGCGTTTGGTCAGGCCTATTAGGAGAATCTTTAAACAGAATAGGCATATCCCCGACTTCTTAAAGAAGTCGGGGCTTTAACACCGATCGCATTTTACGTTTAATTAAGTGGGATCACTGAATATGACTCGCAATTGTTTCACTCTCCACCGTTGCTTCCACTGGCCAAGAATTTTCGATCTCTACTGTTTGTTTCGGCTGATAAACTGCCAAGTCGAACCAGAAAGTCGTACCTACATTAACTTCGCTAACTAAATTAATTTTAGTGTGGTGCTTGTCAATAATGTTTCTGACAATAGAAAGACCTAATCCCGTTCCTTCTAAAGTGTGTACTCGGTTTTCTACCCGGAAAAAGCGATCGAAGATTGCTTGTTGGTCTTCAGGATCTATGCCAATTCCAGTATCGGAAATTTCGATCCGCACTACCGGAAAATGTTTGGCATCCGGTGACAAGTTTTGGTTCCCGGATTGACCGTCTTTGTGGGTGGGCGTCTCCGACTCTAGCAAATACGCTCGAATTGCCACCTTGCCGCCGGACTGAGTAAATTTTAAGGCATTTCCTACTAAATTTGCAAATACTTGCAGTAACAAATCGTAATGACCTAAAGCAGGGGGCAAATACGGGTCAACTTCTTGCTCTAATTCAATGCCTTTATCCTTAGCATTTAACTGATAAGTCCGCAGGGTTTGTTCCACAGCTTGCGGGAGGTCAACAGCTTCCAAGTGATAAACTCGGCAGGATTCCAGTCGCGACAAGTCTAACACGTCGTTAACTAAACGAGTTAGTCGATCGGTTTCTCGATTGGCAATTTCTAGGAATTCCCGGCGCTCACTTTCTAGAAGGTCTTCTCCGTACTCGTGGAGAGTCTCGATAAAAGATTTGATATTAAATAAAGGTGTTCTCAATTCGTGAGAAACATTGCTTATAAAATTGCTTTTAGCCTCATTGAGTTCTACTTCGCGAGTAATGTCCTGCACTGTCATTGCAATGCCTTTGAGACTTTCTCGGTAATTGCCAGAACCTTGATGCTTGGAGGTTTGCTCGTAGAAAGTACACTCTACAGCTACCGGGCGTTGTGGCTCGGTACAGGTATCTTCCTCATGGCGGATGCAGCTTTTGCACAGCGGTTCGGCACCGGGCGCTTTGTGCAGAATGACTGTAGTTAAAACAATCCGAATTGTACGGTTAACTGGTTCGCTCATGGAGATGCGAAATTCGCCGCCGTCGCGATCGCCCGCAGCTATTTCCTGCAAAGGTCTCGCCAACTCCTGCTGCACTTCCGAAGGCAAAATGTTCAGAACATTTACTCCGAGCGCATTTTTGCCTTCCCAGCCAAAAATCCGCATTCCTGTCGGATTAACTAAAATTACCTGCAAATTTGCGTCTAATAAAAGCGCGCCATCAGCAATCGTTGATACCAAAGTTTCTAACTTAGCTTTTTCCGCTGTCAGCTCTTCAATATTTTGTTCTTCATAACTTTCGAGTTTCTGGGCCATTTCATTAAAACTGCCGATCAACTCGCCCAATTCTCCTCCTAAAGGCAGGTCAACTCGCTGCTTAAAATTCCCGCTGGCGATATTTTTGACCCCGAAGACTAATTGTTTGATCGGCTGAGTAATTGTCAGGGCATTAAATACAGCTCCCAAAATTACCATCACCCAAATAGTGACAAATACTGCTAAAGTGACATCCCTAGTCAGATTTGAAGAGATAACTGCTGCGGGATTTGGGTTAATGCCGATCGCCAAAACTCCCAAATATTTGTCTTCATGAATTAACGGCACAAATACATCGGTAACTTCTCCATCTGGCGTCAAATGCTGCCGCACCAAAGGCAAAGAAGTTAAATTTCTCGCCTCAATATCGGCGAGAAAATTATCGGGAAGTTTGATCTGGCGGCGCAGTGTCAGGGAAGTCTCCACCTCGGATTCCGAAAAGGGTATCCCCAGGAAAATATCCCCCGCTTCGTCTGCATAAAGCATATAGCGGACGCTGGAGGTGCTGCTATAAAATTGGCGGGAAAAGCGGGCGACTTCGGAGCGATCGTTTTTGGCAATCAGCGGCGCCACATTTGCCGCCAACAGCAGGCCGAGGTCTCGGCCGTAACGAGTATCGTTAAGTCGGGCGTCTTGCTGGATAGTATTCACGGCCCAGAAGGTCAGGCCACTCATAATTAACGACACTACGAGGGTAGCAGCTGCCATCAGGCGGGTCTGGAGGGTAAAATCCGACCACCAGCGGGCAATAATTTCTCCGATTTTGTTTAGTATGGCCAGCATTTCACCAGTTCACCCGTTCAATATTAAAAGCAAGATAAATTCAGTTGGCTTCAGATCGAATTTTCTGCTGCGACTTGTCCGCTACCGCCACCGCAGATACACCAAACTTCATTGTTACATTTCTACATTGAGATTGCTTGGCTTTCGGATGGCGGCCGATGTCGCCATTCCTAATTTTTATCGCCCAGAGCTCGGCGGCCGATGTCCCGACGGCAGTAGACCCCTTCAAATTGGATACAATCAACTGCTGCATAAGCTTTGGAGATAGCTTGTTCCAAAGTTTCTCCCGTCGCAGTGACGCCCAAAACCCGGCCGCCGTCGCTCACCAACTGCTGGTGCTTCAACTGGGTGCCGGCGTGAAACACTTCTGCTCCTTTGGCTTCAGCTTCCTCGATACCTGTAATAACTTTGCCTTTTTGATAACTTCCAGGATAGCCCCCAGAAGCCAAAACTACGCACACAGAGGCCCCCGACTTCCAGCGAATAGAAGATTCACCGAGACGCTGCTGACAGCAGGCGAGCACCAAATCTTCTAAAGGCGTTTCCAGCAGCGACAAAACCGCTTGAGTTTCGGGATCTCCGAAACGGCAGTTGAATTCTAAGACTTTTGGTTCTCCGTCGGGGGTAATCATTAAACCTGCGTAGAGTACACCCCGGTAGTCGATTTTGCGTTTTTGCAGTGCAGCCAGGGTGGGTTCGAGAATTTCTTCTTGAATCCTTTCCATGAGTTCCGGGGTGACGATGGGCGCTGGGGCGTAGGCTCCCATACCGCCGGTGTTGGCTCCCTTGTCGCCTTCGCCGATAGCTTTGTGGTCTTGGGCGGGCAGCAACGGTTCCACTGTGATGCCGTCGGTGAGGGCGAGAATCGAGACTTCTTGACCTGTTAAGAATTCTTCGACGACGACTCGGATGTTGTCGGTGCCGAATTCGCCTCGGAAAATGGTGTTGATGGCGCTGTGAGCCATTTTGACGGTGGTGGCAACGGTGACTCCTTTGCCTGATGCGAGTCCGTCTGCTTTGATGACTATGGGGGTTCCTTGTTCCAGAACGTATGCTTTGGCTGCTTCTGCGTCTGTAAATACGGCAGCTTTGGGTGTGGGGATGCCTGCTTCCAGCATCAATTCTTTGGCCCAGGATTTGCTGGATTCAATTTGGGCGCCGGCTTTGGTGGGGCCGAAAATCATCATTTTTCGCTGTTGGAAATAGTCGGCGATGCCTAGCGATAGGGGCAATTCGGGGCCGACGATGACTAATCCGATGTTGTTGACCATCACAAAGCGTTCGATGCCTTGGAAGTCGTCGATGTTGAGCGACAGATTTTGACAGCCTGGGGTGGTAGCTGTGCCGCCGTTGCCCGGTACGCAGAATACTTGTTTAATCCGCGTAGATTCTAGCAGTTTTTTTGCGATCGCGTGTTCGCGACCTCCGTTTCCCACAACTAAAACTTTCACAGTATCCTCACCTATAAATTTTGTTCCCTGAATGTCTGATTTTCAGTGTTGGCATCTGTCTATCTGCTTTTTGCAGTGCTGTCAATTATGCCATGCTTGGCGCTAGGGAATTGCTAGATGTGGCACTTTTCTGGAGGGGTGGGCTTCGACCGCTGTTTCTCAATGGCTGAGAGGGTGCAATAATTAAAGACTTTAGCAGCCCAATTTTTCGGGGTTCTGCCTCGATTTAATCATGCAATTAAAACTATTTTCTGGCTTTTAACTCTTCAATTACTGTAATTGAGCCAGGGCCAAATAGCGATAAGATAGGCTGGTTAACTTTGCGGAATTTTACTCACATGAAATCAAATCCAACCGCTGCGAGTTCGTTTGCCAAATTTAAGCGGGTGGGCGTTGTCGGCGGCGGCCAGCTAGCTTCGATGATGGGGGAGGCTGCTAGTTCGCTGGGTATTGAATTGGTAGTGCAAACTCCCCATGCTAGTGACCCGGCAGTTTCTGTTGCTGCTGATGCTGTTTTGGCTGCTGTTGATGATGTTTTGGCTACGGCTCAATTGGCTGCTGGCTGCGATGTTATTACTTTTGAAAATGAGTTTGTGGATTTGGATGGTTTGCGACCGCTAGAAGAGCAAGGTGTGTTATTTCAGCCGAGTTTGTCGTCGCTTTCTCCTTTGTTGGATAAGTACGTTCAGCGCTGTTATTTACAAGGTTTGGGTTTGCCAACTCCGATGTTTTGGGAATGGGATTGCAGCGCGGATTTGCCCCCGGAATTGTTTAAGGCGGTGGCGATCGACTTTCGGGCAATTTCTGTTTCCGACAGCGTGCAGATTGCAGGAGACTCGGATGCTGGATCGATCGACTTTCCCTTTGTCGTCAAAGTTCGTCGCCACGGTTATGACGGCCAAGGTACTTTTATTGTGAAGGATCGAGGGAGTTTTGAGTCAATTCGTGCTAAACTCCAAGGTCAGCCTTTGCTAGTGGAAGAGTTTGTGCCGTTCGATCGCGAGTTGGCAGTGATTGCAGCTCGATCGGCAACTGGCGAAATTGCGATTTATCCGATAGTGGAAACTCAGCAGCAAAATCAGGTTTGTCATCTGGTGATTGCGCCCGCTGATATTAGTTTAGAGGTGAAAAATGAAGCTTGTGCGATCGCCCGCACTCTCCTCAACAGTTTGCAAGCTGTCGGCGTCTTCGGCATTGAATTATTTTTAACCGCCGATAATAAGCTGTTAGTCAATGAAATTGCACCCCGCACCCACAACTCGGGACATTTTACCATCGATGCCTGTGAAACTTCACAATTTGAACAGCATTTGCGCGCAGTTTGTCAACTGCCTTTAGGTAATTCTGCTCTGAAATGTGCAGGCGCTGTCATGGTAAATTTGCTAGGCTACGAGTCGGCCCAGTCCGATTATTTAGCAAAAAGAAAACAACTGGCACAAATTAGCGGTGCTTTTGTCCATTGGTATGGTAAGAAAGAATCGCGTCCCGGCCGCAAACTCGGTCACGTTACAGTTGTGCTCGACGCGGAGTTGGTGGCTCAGGGGCGATCGCAAGCACTGGCGATCGCTCAAACCGTTGAATCTATCTGGTATGCAAGTTAAATTGCTCGAAGCTTGCCAAAATCAGGTTAGTTGGTATATATTAAATAAAGGTTCTACTGCGACGTTGGTGACTGCCAATAATGTTTTTTTGATCTATAACTCTTAACTCTCGGGAATCAAGATGTTTGGACAGCAGTAAACTGGGCTTGTACCCAGAAACTTTAAGTCCGAGCCAACGGTACCCACCTGGTAAAATACCAGGTCAAAAGCTGAGGTAAGACGGCGTTGCGGGGAGCCATTAAAAATTTGATTGAGATAAGCTGTCACGCATTTAAATTGCATATTCTGGGCGGGCGGGACGCCCACCCCACCCCAAGGGGATTGTTTTGTGA
>NZ_JAUBTS010000069.1:0-36358 GCF_036705105.1 Microcoleus sp. B9-D4 | reverse complement strand
GCCGCATATCGTCGCATTTCTATTGAGGACCCAGATATGCGGCATGGACCCAAAAGCCGCTCTAAAAAAATAGATGGTAGGACTTACGCATTGACAGAAAACGAACTATGTGTATGACTGTTGACTTTCTCGGACAAGTGTGAAACAATAAAGTCACGGGCTATTTTTAAGTAAAGATTTCTTTGGATTTCATACCAATTTTCTATTAAGTCTTCAGCTCGCATTAGTTCCAACTGGGTAAAGGCTCTAATTGCACAGAAAATATGAGTGCAAATCGCCGGGGATTGTCTAACCATAAACCGTCCGATACCACACACTTGTTTGACAGCTCTATGATACGTTTCTATGCCCCAATGAATGGAGTGAATTTCCTTGAAGTCCTGTTGAGTCAATTGGGATAATTCGTCAAGTTTTGGCAGGAATATAATATAATATCTCTCCCCCTGTTTTTTGAAGGATTTTTTATACAACCTTACCTGGCCAAATTGCTTGAGATGAACGACTAACCCATCAGGAGGAATATCAAGTGTACTGACTTGAACCCATTGTCCAGACTGGATGCAGACTTTTCTATTTTTAGCGACTCCCATCAAAAAGCCCAGCTCCTTGTTTTTTAAGAACTGGAGATTTTCTCGACTTGAGTACCAACTATCTCCTGTCACAAATTTTGGGGTTAAGCCCCAGGATTCCACCTCAGCTATCATTTCTCTTAAATATTGATTTTTAGTTTTTCCCTCCCGTTTATCATAGATGCGATAATTAACAGGAACTGATAGGCCAGTCGGGTCAGTATAGTAGAGTGTAATCAGGTTGATCCCTTTTATAGGTCGGTGGTGAACTCCCGACCTATAATATCCAATTAAATCAGCTTTATCCGGAGCTGAATAAGGTTTTTCTATCAGCGTATCGTCACCACTTAAGATTCCTCCTACGAGTTAAATCTTTGTTTTTACCATTTCAAATAAATCCTTGGGATCGTATCGTTCCTGTAAAAGGAAACGATTGATGCTGTCATGGGAGACATTTTCAAGGATTTCTGCCAAACGGCAGCAGCCACTATACTTGGGATCGGCTAGTAGAAACAAAGTATATATGTCAAGGTGGCAAACCGCCGTGGATGGCTTTGTCAGTTGTCGGATGGTTTTGTACCTTTCTTCGCGCATCTCTCAACTAGAGTAAGCATATTTGTGATTTTTGTCAATGCGTAAGTTCTAGATGGGTATAAACGCCACATTCTTAAAGATTTAGATAGCGGTGTAGTTTGTGCATTGGCATTGAAGGAGCGCAAATACTCCCGAATCTGCTGCTACACTTGACCTAGAACGTGACTTAAGACTCCAAAATATTCACCTAACTGAGTTACATATTGACCGGGCTTATTTATCTAGTCATTGGGTCACACAGCGGGATGACCAATTAAAGATATTTTGCAAGGCCAGGCCTGTCAGAAATTCTGGCCGATTTGATAAAAATTCCTTTTTCCTGGATTGGGATACGCATTTAATGAGTTGTCCCAATCAAGTAAGTATCCCATTTGAACCGGGAAAAGTTGTTCATTTTCCTCCGAGTGAATGTGCAATTTGTCCTCTGAGATCCGACTGCACAAATAGTAAAAGCCCACATTCCGCAGATATTTAGACAAATTTAATAGTTTTAAATAGGGAGGCATAAAGCCATGTAATCAATATATAGCAACGGTTTCACGTATTGCTAAAAGTATATAATAGAGTCAGGAACACAGGTGTAAAAAATCATGAATCAGCCCCCGGTCGCAATAAAAGTCCTCAACATCGATCATTTAGGAATAATAGCGGGAATTATCGATGAAATGGAACTCGTAGAATTAGTGAATAAACAATAGTCCGGACAGTTTTCAATCACTAACGGCAGAATGCGGGTTTCAGCCTTCTCAGTGAGGTCAAATGCTAACGGTAGAATGAGGGTTTCAGCCTCGGTCTCAAAAACTGTCCGGAGTATTGAATAAACAAATCGGTATCAAAGAAAAAGAACTCCTAACTCCCGGACAAGTAATGAAAGCAATGATTTTGAATGGATTAGGATTTTTGAGCGCCCCTTTATACTTATTTGAACAATTTTTTGTCGGCAAAGCAACAGAACATCTGATTGGAGAAGGAGTATTACCATCACATTTAAATGATGACCGATTAGCCAGAGCCTTAGACAAATATTATGCAGCAGGCACAACACAACTATTTACAACAATCGCTATAAAAGCTGCCGAAAAATTTCAAGTAAAAATGAATAGCATTCATTGGGATGGAACTTCAATGTATGTACATGGGGAGTACGCAAAGCCGTCAGAAAAAGGAGTCAATTCAGTCAAAATTGAGTCAGAAGTGAAAATTCAAGAATCATCGCATAAATCAGAGATGAAAACCATAGAACTCAAACATGGATATTCGAGGGCTCATCGACCAGACCTCAAGCAATTTATTATTGACATGATTTGTACAGGAGATGGAGATGTACCATTATCTTTAAAAATAGACTCAGGAAATATCGATGACAAAAGTGTATTTGTAGAGCGATTAAAAGAATTCAAAAACTCCTGGAAGTTTGCAGGTGTAAATGTAGCAGATAGTGCCTTATATACCAAAGATAATATCATCGCTATGAGAGGAATGAAATGGATAACTAGAGTTCCTTTAACTATAAAAATGGCTCAGGATAAAATATTAAATATCGAAGCTCACCAATGGACAGAGAGTGAAATATCAGGATATAAAATGGTCGAAAAAGAAAGTGATTATGGAGAAGTCAAGCAAAGATGGTTAATCGTAGAAAGTGAAGCGATAAAAAAATCAAGTATTGAACAAATAAATAAGCAAGTAGAAAAACAAAAAGAAAAAGCATCAACCTCTCTACGCAACCTATCCCAGCCAAATTTTGCTTGTGAACCCGATGCTAAAATGGCTCTCGAAAAATTGTCAAATTAATTCAAATATCATAAAATCAACAATATTGAATATCAAAAAACAGCCGAATATGGGCAATCAGGTAGACCCAGTAAATTGGCAATGCCCACTCAAATCACTTATCGAGTAACAGGTGAATTAGAGACTAAATTAGAAGTAATTGAAGCTGAAAAAACTCAAGCAGGTCGATTTATTTTAGGAACAAATATTATCGACAAGAATGAATTGAGTAATGAGAGCGTACTCAAAGAATACAAAGCCCAACAATCGACAGAAAGAGGATTTAGATTCCTGAAAGACCCGTTGTTTTTTACTTCAAGTGTCTTCGTAAAAAATCCTCAGAGAGTAGAAGCAATTGCCATGATAATGGGACTGTGTTTGTTAGTCTATACCCTAGCACAAAGAAAGCTAAGACAAGAATTAAAATATTCAGGAATTTTGGTCAATAATCAGGTGAAAAAATTAACAAATAAACCGACTATGCGCTGGATATTTCAGGTATTTCAGGCCGTACATTTGATAACGGTTAATGGACACAAGCAAGTGAGCAATTTAACGATAGAACATCGAAAAATTCTCTCTTGTTTAGGGACAGTCTGTCGTCAATATTATCTGATTATTTAATCAGGGAGATTTGAAGTCAAATTGAGATACTTGTCGAGCCAATAAATTTTGACCAAGATAATAATTATCTTGGTCAAAAAAACTGTGGATTTATTGGAGTATATTGTCTGATAAATTGAGCCAGTTATTGTCACAGAAAAAAAACGGGATTCAACTTGAGATATTGTCTAATAATTTTCATAAAAAATAGAAATTAAAGTTAAAATAGTTAGACTAAAAAAAGCTTTATGGCTTTGATTTTTGAAAAATACCAGTAAGATAATCACATCTGCGGAATGTGGGTAAAAGAGGACGTAGTGTATCAATTCATCCTGATGAAGCTTTAATGCAAGAGTTGCGAGGGCGTCAATCCACTACCACTGGTCGTCTTGACTTGAGAAAGCGTACTACAGTTGAGCATTTTCTAGCCCATATTGGTCATTGGCTTTCTTAACCGTGCCCGGTATCTGGGACAAAGGAAAAATCTCTTCGATTTACGTCGAGTCGCTGTTGTCCATAACCTCCATGTCATTGCTCGAATATCTAAGCTTTTGCCAATTCAACCGGGCATAGAGTCGAATTCATTGGCGGGGTAATTGCATACATCTCTTTTGTTGTCAACTTCTAATACTGTACCGACGCCCTAGAGATAGTTCTCGAATGGTGAACGAAAGTGAACTATAGCAATCCTCGCATCATTTGTAAATTTCTTACTCCCTCCCCTTGGGTTCGGAGAGGGTTGGGGTGGGGTAAAAATTTTACGACTCCTGCAAGGATTGCTATAGCAACGGCGCTGATGGTTAGGAAACTGGGTTTCTCGGCACCTGCGTGCAAATCCTGTAGGAATCAAAAACAGTGACACGCGCCGATCGATTCCAAGGACTTAAGCTTTTATGCTGAAGTTAGCTAAAAAATTTATGTTTAACCTCATGTATATTTCTCCAGAGCAAGACCAAAAAATTCGCTACACCCTGCGCGAGTGCGGTCAAGAAGCTTACAAGCTCGCAGCCGAACCTTTTGAAGTTTGCGAGAAAGGGCCCAACGACTACGTGACGAGTATCGATCAATACCTAGACCGACAACTATCGGCAGCATTTAGCGCTTTGTTTCCTGAAGACGGCAGGATAACGGAGGAAAACGCCGCTTCCAGAGCAGCTTACGGGGCCAATTACCAGCGGCTCTGGTGCATCGATCCCCTCGACGGAACTGAAGAATTTATTCGGGGAAAACTACACTACGCTTCGATGGTGGGGCTGCTGCTTGAGGGGGAACCGGTGGCCGGTTGGCTCTACGCCCCGGCTTTTGACCAAATGTATTTTGGTGGCAAAGGTTGGGGATTGTTCCAAACTGTGGGAGCCCAAGCGCCACAGCCGATCGCCCTATGCAAACCGCCGGCTCCGACAGCGGAAAATTGTAAAATTGTTCTCGGAGACAAAGACCAGAAAAACTACGCCCGGGCGATCGCCCAAAGCATCCCCGGAGCAGAATTTTACTCGTTGGGCAGCTTTGGCTTAAAAGTGATGGAAGTTATCTTCGGTCGAGCTGGTTTGTACCTGTATCTCAACGGCAGAGTTAAAGTGTGGGATACCGCCGGCCCTCTGGCTCTAGCAAAAGCAGCCGGATTGGTTTGTTGCGACTTGCAAGGTCAACCGCTGAGGTGGACTAAAGATGCGATCGAGCCGGAGACTCTGGCCCACACGCAGTCAATCGCGATCGGCTGGCCGGAATACATAGAACCTCTGTTGGGTAAAGTTCAACAGGCAGTCAGAGGCTGTTAAAACCGTTTAGGATGAAAGAATCTGCCAATTTTACATGAAGCGGGCCTGTGCACCCTTATCATCAATTAAAGGAGCAACAGATTGTTTGTGTTCCCAAACATCGATCGTTCCCTAGCTGTTGGGTGTCGCCTAATCATATTTCCCACCTCCGCGAGTTTGCATGAAGACAGAAGCTTTCAGTGAGCTATTCCCTCTATTTAAGGGTGCTAACCCAGAAACCTTGGGAGGGCTGCTATCAAATGCCGTCAAGCATGAGTATCCCCCGGGCCGAGCTGTGGTGATGGAGGATTCTTGGGGCAACGCGATTTACTTTGTCGTGTCTGGCTGGGTAAAAGTCCGGCGCTTGTCAAACGATCGAGCTGTATCAATGGCTATTTTAGGACGGGGTGCCTTCTTCGGCGAAATGGCCATTCTGGACGAATCTCCCCGATCGAATGACGTACTTGCTCTATCGCCGGTGCGACTTCTCAGCGTCACAGCTCAGCGATTTATCCAAACCCTGTTTAAAGATCCGCAATTGCACCACCGGATGCTGCAACTGATGGTGCGGCGACTCCGCCAAACCAATCACCGCTATCAACTCCGAAACCGCCAGCCAGCGGTTAAACTAGCAAATACTTTAGTCGAGCTGGCAGAAAACTACGGTCAGAAAACTGCTGAGGGCAAAGATATCTTCAATATTCCTTATGAAGACTTAGCTGATGTCACAGATATCACCCTAGATGAAACCAGCAAAATTATGGAAAAACTCGATAGTAAAGGTTGGATCAAAATCGATCCAGACCGCGAAACTATCCATTTGATCAACCTCAAGCACTTGATTAATTTGGCAAGTCAATGACTGATGTTACTTATGAGGATACCTCGTCGGCTGCCGACAACCGTCAGGGGCAACTAACAGCACCGACAATTCAATATTCGGTGGCGATGCCCAATCCTGAATCCCACCTGTTTGAAGTAACTTTGCGCGTGCAAGGTTGGTCGGAGCCGGTTTTGGATTTAAAAATGCCTGTCTGGACTCCCGGTTCTTACTTGGTTCGAGAATACGCCCGCCACCTGCAAGATTTTAGCTCCCATGCGGGCGCTCAAGCTTTACCTTGGCGCAAGCTCAGCAAAAATCACTGGCAAATCGAGACCGATTCGGTGTCAGATATCACGGTTCGCTACCGCATTTTTGCCAACGAACTGACAGTGCGAACCAATCATTTAGACTCGACTCACGGTTATTTCAATCCGGCGGCTTTGTGCTTTTTCTTGCCCGGTTTTGAGAGCAACTGCTACACTATAACCGTTGTGCCGCCGCAGCCAGAATGGCGCACCGTTACTACTTTGCCGCCTGTTTCCGGGGAAAATCTTACTTTCGCTGCGGCAGATTTTGACACTCTCGTAGACAGTCCTTTTGAGATTGGCTGTCACGAAGTATACGAGTTTGAAGTGATGGGAAAAGCCCACCAGCTAGTTGTTTGGGGAAAAGGCAATTTAGAACCCGATCGCACGATTCGAGACATCCAAAAAGTGATCGAAGTCGAGGCAAAAATGTTCGGCGGTTTGCCTTACGAACGCTATGTGTTTTTCCTGCATTTGTCCGGCTCTGGTTTTGGTGGTTTGGAACACAAGGAGAGTTGCACTCTCAACTATCCGCGTTTTGGTTTTCGGGCTAAGGAAAAGTATGAACGCTTTATTCAGTTGGTAGCTCACGAGTTTTTTCACCTGTGGAATGTCAAGCGCATTCGACCGAAAGCTCTCGAAGTATTTGACTACGAAAAAGAAAATTACACTCCTTCTTTATGGTTCTCTGAAGGCACTACCAGTTATTACGATTTGGTCATTCCTTTTCGAGCGGGTATCTACAGCGTGAAAGGTTTTTTCCAAGGTATGGCTAAGGAAATTACTCGCTTGCAGACGACTCCGGGGCGGAGCGTGCAGCCTCTGAGCGAGTCGAGCTGGGATGCTTGGATTAAACTTTATCGCCGGGATGCTAATAGCGACAACTCGCAGATTTCCTATTATTTGAAAGGGGAAGTTGTGTCGTTTTTGCTCGATTTGTTGATTCGCGCCAAACACGGCAATGAGCGATCGCTCGACGATGTGATGCGTTTGATGTGGCAGCAGTTTGGCAATGCTAGTTCGGCCCAAAATGGCGATTTAAACCTGAAGTCGGGAACAGGCGGCAAACCGGCGCATTTGACCTCAAATGGACACTTAAATTCTCCTTCGCTGCCAGCAGAAATAGGCTTTACTCCCGAAGAGTTGCAAAGTGCGATCGAGTCCGTCGCCGGCATGGATTTGAGCGACTTTTTTGCGCGCTATATAGACGGCACAGAAGAGTTGCCTTACAACAAGTATCTGGAACCTTTCGGGCTAGAACTCACCGCAGGTGAAACTAGCGAAATACCTCGCATCGGTTGGACGTTGGGAACGGAAAACGGGCGGGAAATGGTTAAATTTGTCGAAGTAGGATCTCCGGCACAATTGGCCGGAATTGATGCTGGAGACGAGTTGCTGGCGATCGAAGGTTTTCGGGTAAATGCAGAACAAGCGGGTGAGAGGCTAAAAGATTATCAGCCGGGGGACACAATAGAGGTGACGGTTTTTCACCAAGACGAACTGCGGACTTGTCCTGTTACTCTCGCCCCGCCGCGACCGACGCGTTACTCGATCGTGCCGGTGGAACAGCCCACCGCGATTCAGAAACAAAACTTTACTGGATGGCTGGGAGTTCCTCTATCGAAATTGTGACATAAATGAAGGGGAACAGGAAAGAAAAGACAAGAAGGAATCAAGCTCAATTCCCAAGTCCCAATTCCGCTAGCATCCTGCTGGTAAAATTGAATCACCAGTCAATACCCAAATATCATTCAGTTTTTCGACTGACAGTTAACAGTCAACAGTCAACAGTCAACAATAATTCCGGTTGCACCGGAATTGATATTACCAATTACCCATTTTGATTATGCAAACCCCACCTCCTCCATCAATTACGCCCCGCCAGATGAATCTGCTGAGAATTGTTGCTTCTATGGCCTGGGCTGACGGCGAACTCGCGACAGAAGAAGTTAATTTAATGCTCGATCGCTTTTGTCGTTTGTTTGCCCCAGATACCGACGGACAACAAATGCAACAAGAACTTCGGGATTACGTCATGCAAAATATCCCCCTTGACGAGTTGATCTGCCAACTAGAAACTCAAGATGAAAAGGAATTAGTCCTGCAACTCGGCTATGAAGTGATTTCTTCTAGTTCTCGCACTCCCGATGAACCAAAAATTAATGCTGAGGAAGCCGCAGCTTATCAAAAATTAGTGCATTTGCTGAATCTTTCAGAGGATGTGGTCAAGCGTATTGAAGCTGAATCATCGGCTGCAGATACTTCAGAGGGAATTGTCGAGAAGATGGCTCAAAAATTAGAAAAGTTCATCAAAGGCTAGTTCGGGACTTGCGTGCGCTTGGCTTAAAAACCCGGTTGATTCCTAGATTTCTCGTTACTAAACCGGGAATTTTTCGTAGAAACCGGGAATAAGCCCCCCATGCCTAAGTCTTGTTAGGTAAGTATCGAAATAATATTTTTCTGAGTGCAACTATTTACAACTAAAGCTGAAGGGAAATAAACCGGATTGTGATATCATCTTCGATCTATTAACCATAATATCCCGGTCGGGGCGGGTTTTTGAGATTGTCAATTATTGGCAGGTATGCTTGGCTCACGGGCCCCTACAAAAATCGCGGTCGCTTGACTGGACATGATATGACTCCCAATTTCCTAGGATATACTAACAAAAAACACGCAAAAGTCGAGAATATTTTTCATTGCCGGGAACGGTAACAGAATTTGCGTGAAGCGAAGCTATCCCGCAGGGAATCGCCCTTACCGTGCGCTGCCTTCCCATTAACAATAATTAGGGACTTAGGCAAAGCCTAAATCCCTAATTGAGCTACCGATTTTTTGCCATTACTGAAAGTGATATCGTTTCCGGTTGCATCAGAATAATAAAATCGAGTCAACAGTCAACAGTCAACAGTCAACAGTCCACAATCATTTCTGAGTAAAACCGGAATAGATATTAATCCAACCCGTCATTAGTGCGGTAACTTGCTGAGGGCGTGCCAAGTTCTGTAGCCGACAATACCATCTTGCGGTAAAGCCTTGCTGAGTTGCAACTGTCGCACGGCTACATCTGTCATCGCCCCGAAGAATCCGTCAATGGAGCCGAAATAGTATCCATTGATTTTCAAGACATTCTGAACAATTTTAACAGCATTACCAGAACTGCCTTTCATGACGATCGGCATATTCACAGGTGCACCAGAGTATAGTGCTTCCCAAGTGATAGGGCCGACAATCCCATCTTCTTTTAAAAAGACGCGGTGTTGATAGCCTTTGACTGCGTTTTGAACTTGGACGCCGAAGATACCGTCAATCGGGCCAAAATAATATGCCCAATGATATAGAAGCTGTTGTAGTTCCTTGACAGCTTGGCCTGTTGAACCCATTTGTAAAGTGGGTTTGTTTACTCCAGTGGTTGCAGCAAATGCAAGAGTTGATTGAGGAGTAGTATCGGCGACGAGAGCCATAGTTTCATTGTTCAAGCTTCTTTCTTCGGTGTACATAATGTGGTTCCTCTCAAGATTTAAGTTTTGGTCTTTGATATTTCAGGTATAACTGGTGGGATTTGTGAGTGCACAGTCACTTTTTGGAGTGTCACTCATGTGAGTGTCACTCGTTTGAGTTACCCGTTGGTTTGTCGTAAGGAATGTAAGTTGTAATGTTTTTATGAGGACTTTCGTTGTCAATACAAACCAAGGGCTAAGGTGCGCGGTGCACACCTACCCAATACAAAGATGGGGGGGTACGCACTCTACCAACTCATGTCGATTGTTTACTCAGCAAATTCTCGCAAAGCTGGAATTAAATACTGTGTCAAAGTAAAGGCATCTACTCCTAATTCCGTCCGTTCTTTAGCAGCCATGATTCCGGCTTTAGCGTGCCACCAAGCTGCTGTTGCAGCAACTGATTTGGGGGGGGATTTGCGGGCGATCGCACTTGCTAATAGTCCCCCTAACAAGCCTGTGAGAACGTCGCCGCTGCCACCTCTGGCGAGGGCTGGGGTGCTTTCGGGATTGAGGTAGGTGATGGTACGTGAAGCGTAGCTATCCCGTAGGGAATCGTTCTCATCCTTCCAACTTATGCAAACTCTGGCTCCTTTGAGCAATATCGTTGCACCGCAAAGCTGAGCTGCTGCTTGAGTTGCCGCAATTCGATCATCGCCGGTTTGCTCGGCTAATTCGGGAAATAAACGCTTGAATTCGCCCGGATGAGGCGTGATAATTGTCAGTGCTGGGCGTTCGGACAAAATCGGGACTGTGCCGAGTTGAGCGAGGATATTTAAACCGTCAGCATCTAAAACCAGAGGTCGATCGCTCTCCAGTACAGATTCTACAGCTATTGCGGCTTCCAATGTCAGACCTGGGCCTGCGGCGATCGCATCATAGGTACTCAAATCAATTGCTACTGGCAACTGGCTAATTGCACCGCTGTGGGTTTCAGGACATCCTATAACTAATGCCTCTGGCAACTGGCTGCTCAACATCGATTTAATCGACTCAGGAACAGCAATTGACAGCATTCCGATGCCGCTTGCTCTTGCTCCCAATGCTGCCAAAATTGCGGCTCCGCTGTAGCGGCGGGAACCTGCAATAATTAGTAAGTGACCGTTGGTGTATTTGTGCGAAATTGGCGATCGGGGTAACGGCAAATGCTGAGTTGCCGATGCTTTTGTAATGCGTTGTATTGCTGGCGTTTCGCCCAATATTGCTGCAATATCTGCTGCGGTAATATCAAAATCAATTAATTCTGAACTGCCGATATATTCTAACGCTCTGTCTTGCAGAAATGCCATTTTCCACAAACCCAAACATAATGTATGTTTTGCCCGGATAGCCGTTCCCAAAACTTCTCCACTATCTGTATGAATTCCCGAAGGAATGTCTATACTTAAAATTGGTATATTTAAATTATTTATTTCGTCAATAGCTGCTGCGGTAGCGTTAGTAATTTCTCGTTCTAATCCAAATCCAAATAAACCATCTACCAGCCAATCGCAGTTTGTCAGATTTTCAATATTATCAACAAATGAAATATTTAAAGAACGCGCATAATCAGCGTGAGTTTTTGTGAGTTCTTTGAGTTTAGAAAATGGGCAGTAAATAACTACTTGGAACCCTTGAAAATGCAATTCGCGGGCAACAACCAAAGCATCGCCACCGTTGTGTCCGGGCCCAACCAATATGCCGATAACTGGCAATTGAGAATTAACAATATTTTTCCCTTCTTCCCTTTTCCTTCTATCCGTTAAATCCCGTACACTGCCCGTTGCCGAACTTCCTTCCGCTTTCAAAAGCTCCTGAATGCGTCTAGCAATCAGTCCCGCGACTTTTTCCATTAAAGCTGCGACTGGCATTCCAGCAGCAAAAATTCTCGTTTCTATTTGCCGCATTTGGTCGGCGGTGACAACAAATTTTTGAATGGTCATATTAATGCTAAAATTTCAGCTAACAGCAGCAGTGGCCAGTTGTAGTATTTTTGTGGTATAATAAATTAGCTCGATCGAACTAACTCACAGTAAAATAGCAATTTCTCTCAGAATCATGAACAAGATTGTTGTAGGCCTCTCCGGCGGGGTCGATAGTTCCGCAGCAGCCGCAATTTTACACCATCAGGGATATGAAGTGGTGGGTTTAACGCTGTGGTTGATGAAGGGCAAAGGTCAGTGCTGCTCTGAGGGAATGGTCGATGCAGCTAAAATTTGCGAAGATTTGGGCGTTCCCCACCACATTGTTGACAGCCGCGAGGTCTTTCAGGCAAGTATTATTGATTATTTGGTGGAGGGTTACAGTGCAGGAGTTACGCCTCTGCCTTGTTCGCAGTGCAATAAAACTGTGAAGTTCGGGCCAATGCTTAAGTATGCTCGCGAAGAACTCGGAATTGAAAAAATCGCTACAGGCCACTACGCTCGGATTACTTACGATGCTGCTACGGGTCGCTATCAGTTGCTGCGGGCGATCGACCCTGCGAAAGATCAGTCTTATTTCCTGTATGATCTAACACAGGATTTGTTGGCGGGTACGGAGTTTCCTTTGGGGGAAATTACCAAGACAGAAACTCGCAGAATTGCGGCGGAATTTGGATTGACAACTGCTGATAAGCCGGAAAGTCAGGATTTGTGCTTGGTGGAAAGTAACGGTTCGATGCGGGCTTTTCTGGATAAGTACATTGCGCCGCAAAAGGGTGACATTGTGGACAAGTCAGGGCGGGTGCTCGGACAGCACGACGGCGTGCACCACTACACCATCGGCCAGCGGAAGGGACTCGGAATTGCTGCAGCGGAACCGCTGTATGTGATTGAACTCGATGCTGCTGGCAATCGGGTAATTGTGGGCGATCGACAGTTGGCAGTAGAATCTGAATGTACAGTCCAGAAAGTGAATTGGGTTTCTGTGGCTGCGCCGATGGCTCCGATTCGGGCTCAGGTACAGATTCGATATCGATCGCAACCCGTCCCGGCTACAATTATTCCTGTAGAATCCTCCCAGCCAGAGGAAAAAGTCGGCGGTACAAGAGTTAAGTTGATTTTTGACGAACCGCAGTTGAGCATTACCCCCGGACAAGCGGCTGTTTGGTATGACGGAGACGTGCTGTTGGGCGGCGGCATCATCGAAAGAAACCAAGTCCCAAATTAAAGCAAGGGGCGGGCTAGAAGCCCAACCCCTACTCCCCACAAGAAACCACCCACAAAAAAACTCACTCTTTGTGGAACAGGCCGGAAAGCCTGTTCCCAGAAGCCCACAAGAAACCACCCACAAAAAAAACTCACTCTTTGTGGAACAGGCCGGAAAGCCTGTTCCCAGAAGCCCACAAGAAACCACCCACAAGAAAATTCACTCTTTGTGGAACAGGCCGGAAAGCCTGTTCCAAAAGGAAACTTATATTTCATTTCCCAGGGGTACATTTACTTAGCTAACTTTTTTTCCAAACGCAAGATATTTCCCCTAGCATTAGTACGGTAAACCCAAGTTTGCCTACCATCAGAAACCACAACCCGCCAACCTTCAACAATCATTTGACCGCAAATTTCATCCGCTTTCGAGAGTCCTAAACAAGTATTCGGCCAACTTTGTCCGCTCGATTCAGTTACTTTCAACTTGTCAGCAGCAATGCCAGTGGAGTCCGACAACTCTCGGCGAACTGCTTCTGCTACGGTTGCGGGCAATTGCTTCGGGGGATTTTTGCGCGTACCCTCGGTCAAATTTCCCGGTTCCGAAGTTAGACTATTTAGTGCCAATACCGAATAGCTGATTTTTTGGGGCACCGCGGCTAAGGAAAATTGCTGCGCGGTTTGCGGCGGTTGCCTTTCCAACTGGGCAAGGGAATCTTTGAGAGCGCCCGCGTTAGCGGCTGCGGTGTGTCTTAGCGCCGGATACATTTCCCATACCAGAATTCCTGTCAGCACCAAAGCCAAGATTACAGGATTGGGCTGCTTTTGGTCTCGGTTTTTATTTTTTTGAAAACTATTGTTGGAGATTCTTTTCATCATACGCCCTCTGCCTCACTTTACACAATGCGCGATCGCTCCTGGACACTCAACTGCAGATACTGATTTAGACACTATTGCTGGTGCTATTGGTTCCTTTGTGCAGAACCGACTTGACTGCTGGTTGCTGGTGCGGCGCAAGTATTTCCTACTCGCTGCCGGCAGTTGTGTTTCGGGAAAGTTGCACTACCCAGTTATTACTTAATTTTTACTTTTTGTCTCAGGGTATTAAGAAAAATTTATGCTTAAGTAAATATTCTTAAAAGCCTCTAATCCTGCCCCCAACTCTCAGTACAAATTACTATTCTGCGTTCCAAAACTGCTAAACGTGTTTTAGACTGTGGGAGGCGAGCTGAGCCAAGGATATCACAGGGATGCCTCAAAATTTGTTGCAACAGGACGAAAACGCATTAGAAATTAAATCAGCTATCGCTGATTAATTGTATTAGTATTGTGGTTTTATCGAGCGAGCGTCCTCGCAACTATTTTAGTAGCAAAGGCTACTTTTTGAGTATAATTTTGTTGACATCTATCCATTATGAACAGGAAATCCCTGGCAATCCATTTAATGAATCGGCTGAGTTATCCTCAAAAATTTCTCCTGATCGGTTTTCTATTTGCAATACCCTTAACCTTGGTCATGTACCTGTTGATTTCAGAAATCAACAGCAGGGTCGATTTTACTCAAAAAGAAATCTACGGTAATGAATACCTGCGATCGCTGCGCCAGTTGAGGGAATACATACCGAAACTTCAACTGTTAAATTATCAGATTTTAAATCCTAATTTAAGCACTTCAGAAGGCCGAAACGATTTAGAAGCCAAGATAGACAAGAACTTTCAAACCCTAGCCAATACAGATAGCCAGCTCGGAAATATATTAATGTCCAGTGAAAATTTTAATAAGATTTATCAAGATTGGCAAAATTTTAAACTTCGCCGCAGCCAGTGGAGTTTAGAAACTTACGATTTTGTCTATCAACGTTTAGCTACAGACATTGATAGACTGAGTGCTCGCGTCGGCGATACTTCCAATCTGATTTCAGACCCAGATTTGGATACCTATTATTTAATAAATGCTACTTTGCGTCAGCTTCCAGAAATGGAAAAAATTTTGTCAGAGATTAGGCTTATTTCTCAAAAAATCAGCCTGCGTGCCGATGCTACACCAGAAGAAAGAGCGCAACTAATTACTCTTTCCAGCCGATTGAGAGAAATCAATGATGATTTGGCAATTAATATGGAGGTAGCATTTAGCAATAATCATCAGGGGAATCTGCGCTCGGCATTAACAGAGGATTTAATAAAATTTAACTCTCTGGTTAAGCAGCTAACTAAGCAACTAGATCAAACAATATATCAAAGTGTATCACTAAAATATTACGCCTACATCACTGGCAGCAATTTGGCTTTAAATACAAGTTTTAAACTCGGAGATAAAACGGTAAATGAGTTAAATTTTCTTCTTCAGTATCGGATTGCTGCTTTTGTTACTAAAAAACAATTAATTATTATTTTAGTGTTGATAATATTAGCTATAGTCATTTATCTATTTGTGTCTTTTTACAGGGCAGTGATGCAAACTGTATTTGTTCTTGACGAAACATCAAAAAAGATGGCTGATGGCAATTTTACCCATAAAATTATTTTGGATAACAGAGATGAATTGGGGCAAGTTGTGGGTGCGTTTAACAAGATTGCCGATGCCTTAGTTGCTGCAAATCAAGAAATTACTGTTCTCAACGATCGCCTAAAAGCTGAAAATATGCGAATGAGCGCTGAACTAGACGTTACTCGGAAGATTCAGCAGATGCTGCTGCCAAAAGAGCGAGAACTTAAGGAAGTTGTCGGCTTAGATATTGCGGGATTTATGGAGGCTGCTGAGGAAGTGGGGGGCGACTATTACGACGTACTCCAGCACAAAGGTAGAGTAAAAATCGGCATTGGCGATGTTACCGGACACGGATTGGAGAGCGGCGTTTTAATGATTATGGTTCAAACCGCTGTCCGAACTTTGCTCGCCTATAATGAATCCGATCCGGTGAAATTTTTAAGTGCTATTAATAGTGTAATTTACGATAACGTGCAGCGGATGAAATCCGATAAAAATGCTAGCCTTGCCTTGCTAGACTATGAGGAGGGGATGCTGAAGTTGAGCGGCCAGCACGAAGAAATGATTGTTGTGCGGTGTAACGGTTGTGTAGAGAGGTTTGATACAATCGATTTGGGTTTCCCGATCGGGCTGGATGCAGATATTGCTGAATTTGTTGCAGAGAAAATTGTGCATTTGCGTTCAGGAGATGTGGTTGTGCTGTACACTGACGGAATTACGGAAGCTCAAAATATGGATGAACTGCTTTATGGTTTAGATAGGTTAATAGAGGTAATAGAGATTAATTGGCAGCGTTCGGCTACCGAAATTAGACACGCTGTAATTAAGGACGTGCGATCGCATATCGGCGAACAAAAAGTTTTTGATGACATCACATTGCTGGTACTAAAACAAAAATAACTACTTGGATCTCCCTTCTAAAGTTTAAAATATATTCAGTGATGTCCGTCATCTCAAACTTTAGGTCTCACATTGATATGATTCAGATTTTAGGCGATTTCATAGAGCAGCCCGCTAGCCAAGAATACTTAATAATTGGATTTTCTCCGAGTTCGATTCCTCTCAAGCAGCGGTGGCGTAACAACGGTTTGTCGGCGGATTTTATGGCTGACTACCTGACGACTTTTTTTCCGGGAAACCAAGATGAACCCTCGACAATTGAAAGACAAGCTGAAATAAAAAGCGCTGTTAGCTACATTGCCAACGAGTTATTGGAAAATGCCATGAAGTTTAATGATGAAACCTCGGAGTACCCGATCGATATTAAACTGCAATTAGAGAGCGACGGAGTGATTTTCTCAGTTGCTAACAGCATCTCTCCGCAAGCGGTGGACAAGTTTCAGGCTTACATTCACCAGTTACTGACCTCGGAGCCAAGCGAACTTTACATTCAGCGGTTAGAAAAAAATGCTGCTGACGAAACCTGTACGAATTCTGGATTGGGTTTGTTGACCATGCTCACCGATTATACCGCCAAACTTGGCTGGAAATTCCAGACCGTGCACAAAGACCCCGAAGTAATTGCGGTGACAACTATGGTGCAATTAACAGTATAACCAACGCTAGCGATCGATAATATCTAAGGGACTTTTTTTTGTGGCTATGGAAATTAATACAGAAGATTACCAGATCTGTTACGATCCAGCAACGGCAACCGTGAGTTTTATTGGATCTCTAAGGCTGAGCGGGCCTGCAGAGTACGCGCCGATAGCGCAGTTTCTGACCAAAGTTGCCGACTTGGAACCGACAAAAATTACCCTCAATTTGCAGCAGTTAGAATTTTTGAACAGTTCTGGTATCAATATGCTATCGAAGTTTATTATCGAGATCCGCAAAACAGCCAGGGTGCAAATGGCGGTGCAAGGCTCTCAAAGCATAGCTTGGCACGGTAAATCTTTGAGGAATTTTCAGCGCCTGATGCCTGGTTTGCAGTTGGAATTTCTATAAAAATACGATTAATTTTAGGGTGCGAGATGTTAAGCAATTTTTTGTTAGTCGAGGCGCAAATTCTCGAGTTATGCTGGAAGAACAACCATCTAGAGAACAGCTACTTTTAGAGATAGAAAGATTGCGCCAGCAAGTGGAAGACTTGAAGGAGGAAAAAGCGGATCTGGAAATCTTGCTGGAAACTACTGCTGAACATTCCGATACGGTTGAAACTGAGTTACGCTCTCGCGCATTCGAGGCCGTGCGCGAAGGCGAAATCAAGCTGGCTCAATTTCTCGAAGCGATTCCTATAGGTGTGCTCGTGCTGGATTCTCAAGGCCGACCTTACTACATAAATCACGCCGGACAGCAGTTACTCGGCCAAGGAGTTTTGCCCTTAAATGCAGTTGAGGATTTGTCAGAAATTTATCAAATTTATATTGCGGGAACTGAGACTATTTACCCTTTCGAGAATTTGCCCATCGTCCGAGCTTTGAGGGGCGAAAACGCGACGGCAGAAAATCTGGAAATTCATCAACCCTACAAGAAAGTTCCCCTTGAGATTTGGGGAACACCAATTTTTGACGAGGGTGGCAAAGTTGCTTTTGCGATCGCAGTTTTTCAAGATGTCACGGAACGCAAAGAAGCTGAAGCCGATCGCCATTTATTTATTAAGAAACTATTTGACCTCAATCAAAATCTAGAAAAATCCCTGGATGCCGAATCCGAGTTAACTGATGCCTACGGTAGATTTGTGCCGCACCAATTTCTAAATTTGTTGGGATATGAAAGTATTATAGATGTCCATTTAGGCGACCAAGTGCAGCAGGAGATGTCGGTGTTATTTTCGGATATTCGCGACTTCACGACGCTTTCAGAAACTATGACTCCCCAAGAAAATTTTAAATTTATCAATGCTTACCTTTCGCGGATGGAGCCTGCGATTACTAGCAATAACGGGTTTATTGACAAATACATTGGCGATGCAATTATGGCTTTGTTTAGTGACTTTGCAGATGATGCAGTGAAAGCGGGTATTGCAATGCTAAATATCCTCAGAAATTACAACGAATACCGTCAAGGTGTCGGCTACGTCCCGATTCAAATTGGCATTGGCATCAATTCGGGTTCTTTGATGCTGGGGACAGTCGGGGGTAAAAGCCGAATGGACAGCACTGTGATTAGCGATGCTGTTAATTTAGCATCTCGCATTGAAGGACTGACCAAAGATTACGGCGTACCTTTGTTAATTTCTCAGCAGACTTTAGAACGGTTGCGAAATCCGAAGGATTATGCAATTAGGATTGTGGATAAAGTACAGGTAAAAGGAAAATCTCAATATGTCGTAGTCTATGAGGTATTTGATGCAGATCCGCCGGAAAGTTTGTCGGCAAAGCTAGCAAATTTGCCTGTATATAATGAAGCTATGTTACTGTGCGATCGCAAGGAATTCCGAGAAGCGGGAAAATTATTTGAAGAGTGTTTGCGAACAAATCCCAGCGATCAGGTAGCTCGCATTTATCTGAAACGCTGTCGGGATTGGCGATCGCTCCTTAAAGGAATTTAAAGCAAGTTAGTCTATTTGAGATTTTAAATTGACTCCATATAGCAATTCTCGCATCACTTGTGAATTTCTTACTTTTTCTCCGCGGGTTCGGGGAGGGTTGGGGTGGGATAAAAAAATTACGACTCCTGGAAGGATTGCTATATATCTTGAGAGTGGTGACTGACTCCTAAAAGCTGTAAAAGGTGTAAAATATAAATAGCTTTATACTTGTTACTTCTGAGGGTTCTCAAAAGAGAACGGCTTAGGGCAGAAAAACCAGCGATCGGTAATTTGGTGCGAGAACGGCGGCCAGCGCTGAACCTGTCTCTGAAAAAGTTGGCGAATGAATTAGGGATGACCTTACCCCGCTTAATCGTTGGGAAAATGGACACGCTACGACTTCTCGCTTGCCACTCAAGCAAATTTAGATATTGCTGGATGAGTTAGGTAATTCGTCAGATGCAACGCTTCGCGAATGCAGTAAGGCGCTGCGAGCAAGATATTTTCGGATAAGGAGTACAAAGGGTGAGTGTAGAGGGAATCAACAGCATTTTCAGAGATATTCGACTACTTCCCTATGGTGTGGCCACCCTCTCCGTGGCTCTGGCACTGGCGCTAACCCGATTGCTTTTACCATGGATCTACCCAACCACGACGCCCCTGTTTTTCATCGCGGTGATAGTGAGTTCCTGGTATGGCAGTTTCGGGGCTGGGTTGCTGGCAACAATTTTATCCACGCTAGCCATCAACTATTTTTTTATTGAGCCGTTCTATTCCTTACACATAGTTAATGTAGAGACAATTGTTCGGCTGGGTATGTTTTCGATCGCGGCAGGATTGATCGCTTCATTCAATCTATCATGGCGCACTGCTCTAAAAAACGCGAAAGCAGCCTTGCAAACTTTACAGGAGGCAATGGAACTAGAACAAAAGGCGCAGGGCGAAGTCGCACAAACTGCGGCGACGGAGGCAAAAGAACAGCTAGAAACGGTACTTTCTAGCATCAACGATGGGTTTTACATCCTCGATCGCGATTGGCGCTACACCTATGCCAACGATCGCTACTGTGAAATGGTTGGAATGGCGCGGTCAGCGATTCTGGGTGAGAACGTTTGGGAGCTATTTCCGGCTGCCGTTGACACCGATGCTTATGTGCAGTTTCATCGGGCAATGCGCGAACAAACGCCGCTCCAGTTTGATTATCTCTACTCACCTTGGAAGGGTTGGCATGACCATCGAATTTACCCTTCGCCCAGTGGACTGACCGTTTTGCTTGCTGACATTACCGATCGCAAACAGGCGGAACTCCTCCTAATCGAGCAGAAACGACTGCTGGAGTCGATCGCATTCGGGCAGCCACTAGACGACTGTCTGGTAGCCGTGTGTGACTCAGTATCCAGGCTGAATCCGGGTACCCGCGCCTGCTTCCTGCTAGCCGATGCTCAGCGGCTGACGTTTAAGAGATCCATTACTCCAGACTTTCCAGCGTCTTTTGGTGAAGGACTCCAAGATGCTCCGATTAACGATTTGTGCATTGGAACCTGCGGCGAAGCAGTGTATAGCGGTCAGCCCGTGACCTGCGCCGACATTGCCAACGACGATCGCTGGTCGCAAGCATGGCGAAATTTATGCGTGGCTCATGGCATTCTAGCCTGTCATTCTCAGCCCCTGTTCAGACACGACAATCTACCTATGGGGTCGCTGATGCTGTGCTTTAGCGAGGCGCGGATGCCGAATGCTTGGGAATATAAACTCGCGGAGTTCGGCACCCAAGTTGCCAGCATTGTCTTCGAGCGCGATCGATCGTTCCAGGCGTTGCGTGAGAGCGAAGAACAGTTCCGACTGGCTTCCGAAGGCGGCAATTTGGGTTTGTGGTATTGGGATAGGGAAACTGACACGCTGAGTTTGACGGACATAGCCAAAGCGATGTTTGGTTTACCCGTCAATACCGCAATGTCGATGCAGGTGTTTTTAGAAGCCGTGCATCAGGACGATCGCCCATTCGTTCACAGCGTGATCACTGAGCTAAAAGCGAATCAACCGCATACTGAAATTGAGTATCGGACGCTGTGGGCAGATGGCACCGTTCGTTGGATTTTGGCTCATAGCGATTGCGCCTATAACGCTGAGGGCGTCATAATTTCGACGCGGGGCGTATTAATCGACATCAGCGATCGCAAACAAGCCGAAGAAGCCTTGCGTCAAAGCGAAGAGCAGAGTCGCAACATTCTAGAAAGTATTGATGATGGATTCTTTTCCCTTGATGAGAATTGGCGTTTCACTTACGTGAATCGGTCAGCGGAAATTCTGCTAGACCGCACTCCGGGCGCTCTGATTGGGAAGAATTTGTGGGAAGAATTCCCAGGACTTGATGGCAGCGAGTTTGAGCGGATTTATCGGCGCGTGTCAAACGAGCGCGGGGCTTTGTCAGTCACGGCGTTTTATCCCGATCACGATCGGTGGTATGACGTTCGCACCTACCCTGCCGCGAACGGGATTACCATTTATTTCCGAAATGTCACCGATCGAAAACTGGCCGAGGATGTATTGCAACAACGAGAAGCAGAACTTCGTTTAGTCACCAATGCCGTGCCTGCCTTGATTTCCTTTGTAGACTCAGACCAGCGCTATCGCTTCAACAATCGAGCATATGAAGAATGGTTTGGACATCCGGCAGCGGAAATCTATGGCAAGCACCTCCAAGAGGTTTTAGGCGAAACTGGCTATGAAGGGATTCGTCCTTATGTTGAGCAAGTCTTGGCAGGACAGGAAGTGACCTTTGAAACCCAAATTCCCTACAAAGATGGTCGAACCCGTTATGTCAATGCGACCTATGTTCCCCGCTTCAATAGCCAGGGAAAAGTTGAAGGGTTTGTAGCACTGGTCAACGATATTACCGATCGCAAACAAGCCGAAGCCACACTACGGGAGAGTGAGGCACGGTTCCGGCTGATGGCAGATGCCGCCCCTGTGCTGATTTGGATGGCCCGCACCGATAAACTCTGTTATTACTTCAACCTCCCGTGGCTAAACTTTACGGGACGGACGATCGAGCAAGAAAGGGGCAATGGTTGGACAGAAGGAGTCCACCCCGACGACTTGGAGCGCTGTTTAGACACCTATGTGACTGCCTTTGATGCCCGTCAACCGTTCAAGATGGACTATCGCTTAAAACGCTGTGATGGCATATACCGTTGGATTATGGATGAAGCTGTTCCTCGCTACGGATTGGAAGGTGAGTTCTTGGGCTACATCGGCTCCTGTGTTGATATTGAAGACCACAAACAAGCTGAGGAAGCCCTGCGCGAGAGTGAATCCCGCCTCCGTCTGATCATTGAAAGTGCCAAAGATTATGCCATCTTCACCCTCGACCTTAACGGCATCATTGCCAGTTGGAACTCAGGGGCAGAACGGCTGTTGGGCTATACCGAGAAAGAAGCAATTGGTTGTCCGATTCGGATGATCTTCACACCCGAAGATAACGAACAAGGACAAGCCGAGTACGAGAGGCAAACGGCTCTACTGCAAGGACGGGCCGAAGACGAACGCTGGCACGTCCCCAAAGATGGGAATCGCTTTTGGGCCAGTGGATTGATGATGCCCCTGCTTAACGAAGCGGATTGTCCGCAGGGATTTGTCAAAATCATGCAGGACAAGACTGCACAACGGCAAGCAAGTGAGCGACTGCAATTGCTGTATGAAACTACCCGCGATCTCATGAAGACAGAACAGCCTCTGGCTTTGATGGACACGCTATTCCGCAAACTTGCAGTGCAACTCGATCTGCACTCTTACTACAACTTCATGGTGGAAGAAAAAGACAACCGCCGGATGCTGCATTTGAGAAACTATGATGGCATCTCTGAAGAAAGGGCGCAGGCGATCGCATGGATCGATTTAGGGCAATATCTCTGTGGACTGGTTGCCCAAACGCAGCAGCAACTTGTCTTGAATCAAGCCGAACTCTCCACTCATCCGAATGCTAAAGCCGTCTCTGAACTGGGCATGACGGCTTACGTGGGTCAACCGTTAATTGCTCAAGGGCGGTTATTAGGGACGCTCTCATTTGCCAGTCTGACTCGGACGCACTTCACGCCTGCTGAAATCGAGCTGCTGGGATCTATCTGTGACCAAATCGCGATCGCCCTGGAACGGGCAAACCTGAACGATTCACTGCAGCAGCAAGCGGAACAGCTAAAACAGGCAAATCGGATCAAGGATGAGTTTTTAGCGGTTCTATCCCATGAATTGCGATCGCCCCTCAATCCGATCCTGGGGTGGACAAAGCTGCTGCAAACTGGCAAGCTGGATGCGGCCAAAACTGCACAGGCGTTAGCGACGATCGAACGCAATGCCAAGCTGCAAACTGAATTGATTGAAGATTTGCTTGATGTCTCGAAAATTCTCCAAGGCAAGCTCAGTCTTAATATTCGTCCAGTCGATTTAGCTTTAACTGTGGAATCGGCGATCGAAACTGTCAATTTGGCTGCTGTTGCCAAATCCATTGATATTCGGACTGTGTTAGATCCTCAGATCGGACAAATTTTGGGGGATTCGGGCCGTTTGCAGCAGATTGTCTGGAATCTTGTTTCCAATGCGGTCAAATTTACTTCAGCCGGGGGGCGCGTTGAGGTGAATTTGACTCGTGTTGGCAATCAGGCTCAAATTACGGTGGCGGATACAGGGATTGGCATCGCACCGGAGTTTTTACCCTACGTGTTTGACTACTTCCGGCAAAAAGATGGCGCCACAACCCGCAAGTTTGGTGGTTTGGGATTGGGGCTGGCGATCGTGCGGCATCTAGTGGAACTGCACGGTGGCACGGTTGGGGCCCAGAGCCAGGGTGAAGGGTTAGGGGCAACCTTTACCGTAAGACTGCCTCTATCAGGGAAGGTAAGACAAGAAAACTCTCTTGCAGGACTTTCGGAACGATCAACTGCGGAGGAACCGTTATCCGGGATGCGGATACTTGTGGTAGATGATGAGCCGGATATGCGAGAGTTGATTTCGTTTTTGCTAGAAGATGCAGGTGCAGAGGTAGTAACTGTTGCTGGCGCTCAAGAAGCCCTCGCGGCGTTGGCGACTTTCCAGCCAGATGTCCTGTTGAGCGACATTGGAATGCCGGGGATGGATGGCTATATGCTGTTGCGGCAAGTGCGAGCTCTGCCGCCAGACGGGGGTGGGCAGATTCCCGCGATCGCCCTGACTGCCTATGCGGGCGAGGTTAATCAACAGCAAGCTTTGCAAGCTGGATTTCACCGACATCTGGCAAAGCCGATCGAACCGGATAAATTAATTAAGACGATCGCCGCACTTCTTAGCAAGAACACTCATGACCCCGCAAGCTATAAAGATTGATCCGAAGGAGTTCAAACCGAGCGAACCTCACCCAGCTTTTAAGTTGCTCAGGTTAGGCAGCGATATTTGTATTATCTTCTGTCCGGTCGATTCCCTCCGCTTCGCTTCGACCGAAATCAGGTAGGGGCGGGTTCAACAACAATATCTGCGAATAATTGACAATCTCAAAAACCCGCCCGGCCGGGATATTATGGTCAATCGCTCGGACGTGATCTTACAGGAGAATCTATCAATAAATCCGGTTTCTAGTCTAATAGTGCGTAAGTCCTGATAATATAATCAATAATTTGGAGTGTCAAAAAAAGACGATGAGAATTAACAAGCAGCAGCCTAGAATACATATAAAACCTTCAGTGATTAAAGCGATAGCTCTGTTCTGTCTGTGCTGCTTGTTAACTGCAAGTTGTGGACAAAGAACACGTCCATCGGTCACTGCGAGCGGCGAAAATGCTAATAACCGCGTTACTATTGGCACAACCTTGAAATTGCGGACGATCGACCCTGCGGACGGTTACGAAACCTTATCTGGACAATTGCTACGCAATTTGGGCGACACTCTCTACGCCTACGAGTCTGGAACTACAAAGTTAATCCCCCACTTAGCGACAGCAATGCCAAAAGTTAGCCAAGACGGATTGACATATACAATCCCCTTGCGTCAAGGCGTTGTTTTTCACGACGACACACCGTTTAACGCCGCCGCAATGGAATTTTCCTTGCAACGGTTTATCCAAAATGGCGGCAGTCCGGCTTTGTTGTTGAGCGATGCAGTAGAATCGGTGAAAGCGACGGGCGAATACGAATTAACTTTTCAACTCAAAAAGCCTTTTGCTGCTTTTCCTTCCCTGTTGACATTTTCCGGTATGTGTGCGGTTTCTCCGAAAGCTTACGAGATTGGGCCGGGTAAATTTAAACCCGATACCTTTGTGGGAACTGGACGTTACAAGTTGGCGAAGTACGGCAGCGATTCTCTCAAGTTTGACGTGTTTGACAAGTATTGGGGGGAAAAGCCGGTTAATCAAGGAATTGACATTTTGCTGCTTTCTAGTTCGTCAAATTTGTTCAATACTTTTCAGACTGGTGCAGTTGATGTGGCTTATTTGTCTCTGGATGCAGACCAAGTTCGCAGCTTGGACGAGGGAGCAAAAAAAGGGAAATGGCAGGAAATCGCGGGGGAAAGCAGTACGGTTAATTACATGACGCTGAATATGCAGTCTAAACCGCTGGACAAGTTAGAAGTGAGACAAGCGATCGCATCAGTGATGGATCGCCCCTTGATTAACGAGCGCGTACTGCAGGGACAAGCGCAACCGCTTTACAGTCTGATTCCCACAACCTTGGACGTTCAAAAACCGGTTTTCAAAGAACTGTACGGCGACGCCAACACTGCAAAAGCAAAGGAACTTTTAACGAAAGCGGGATACTCTGCCACAAATCCTTTTGTTCTGCCAATTTGGTATGCTTCGGCTTCAAGAAAAAGAGCTTTAGTCGCGAGTACGATCGAGGCGCAAACTAAACTCAAAATGGACGGGATAATGCAGGTAGAAATTAACAGCGTTGAATCTCCGACTTTGTTTCAAAACATAGAGAAGGGCATTTATCCAGCGGTTTTAGTGGATTGGTCGGCTGACTTTTTTGACGCTGACAATTACATTCAGCCGTTTTTAGATTGTGCCACAGGTTCGGAGGCTGGGGGCTGCTCCAAGGGTGCAAGTCAAAGTCAGGGTTCGTTTTATTATAGCGATCGGGTAAATCAACTGATCGACAAGCAGCGCAAAGAAACAAACCCTGAAACCCGCAAAGCCATATTTGCCGAAATTCAAGACATACTGGGTAAAGATGTACCTTTCATCCCTCTTTGGCAGGATAAGGACTATACGTTTGCTCAGAACAGCATTACCGGCGTCCGTCTCGAACCGACGCAATCTTTTCCTTTTTGGTTCCTGAAAAAGCAATAATTCGTTACAATAATTTTTGGGAGTTGAAACGTCAATAATTATTGCATATTTTGTGCACAACAGGGTGATGATTGTCACAGTTTATCAAAGAGACTGATCACCCGACCCTCTTTAATAATGTGGGATATTATTAAGAGAGAGATATTGCTGAGGGTGGGTATATGAAACTTGGAATTTTAACAACAACAGGGCTGCTGATTGCGATGGGTTGTGCATCGGGAGTAAAGGCAGAAAACGTATCACACGTCAAGCAATTATTAGAAACTAAAAAATGTAGCCAATGTGACTTGACAGGAGCGCAGCTTGCTGGTATGAATCTGAGCGGGGCAGATTTGAGCGGTGCGAATCTCAGAGGTGCAAATTTGAACGGTGCAAATTTGGACGAAGCCAAACTGAACGAAGCAAATCTGAAACAAGCTAAATTGCAAGGTGCGAGTTTAATTGCGGCTAAAATGCACGGGGCTAATTTGGAGGGTGCTGATTTGAGTCGCGCTAATCTGAGTTTGGCGGGTTTAGTGATTGCGAGTTTGAAAAATACCAACCTCACCAGCGCTAATTTAATCGGCGCTAATTTAGAAAGCGCCAATTTGGCGGGTGCAAACCTGAGAAATGCTCGCCAGTCTTTAGCGAATTTATCTAATGTCAGCCTCAGAGGTGGCAGTTTGTCGGGAATAGACGTACAGGGAGTCAACTTGCGGGATGCAAATTTGACCAATGCAAATTTGAACGGTGCAAATTTGAACGGTTCGGACTTGACAGGTGCTAATTTAAAGAATGCCAATATGGCAAATGTAGATTTGAAAAACGCTTCTTTGCCCTAGGACGATCGCCAATTGCTATATCAAATTCTGGTGCTTAACAAACTTAATATAATAAGGTAGGGGCAATTCTGAAATTGCCCCTACAGTTTTAATTGTAGGATTTATCTTATTTCCGGTCGCTGCGTAGCGTAGGTCATTGTTGGGTGTGCGAAGCTTTTCCCCGGTGTCTGCGATTGCTTCATATTTGGGGCTCTAGGATCAATCTTGCTCGTGAGCATCTTGGGCGAAGCGGATAATGTCATCATCGCCGAGGTATTCACCATTTTGGATTTCAATCATCACCAAGGGAATAACGCCTGGATTTTCTACGCGGTGAGCAGTATTCATGGGAACGTAGGTTGACTGTTTCTGCATGAGAATCGTCTCTTTGTCGTCGCAGATAACTTTAGCGGTACCGGAGACGACAACCCAGTGCTCGCTGCGGTGATAGTGCATTTGGGTGCTGATGTGATGCCCCGGCTTGACTTCAATGCGATTGATCTTATAACGATCGCCCGCGTCTATGACTGTAACTTGACCCCAGTAGCGGGTTTGTGTGCGATCGTCAATTTTTTCGCTTGTCTCCACTGTTTCCACCATCCTGTTTATCTCGCCAACGGTGTCTGTAAAAATATCTGTAGTTCAAAGTATAGCAGGGATTGGCTAAGTGCGATCGATTTAAACATTACTCAATTAGCCGCCACTCGCGAGCATCAACAAATTGCGACAAATGCCCCACATTTGTTGTAGCAATTACCACCTCATTGCCTTCACTTGCATCCAATATTGCTTGAGCAGCCAAAATCACATCCCCGTCAAGTGCATTGGCTTCTGCGGTTGGTCTTCCTCTCATTCTCGCGTCAGCCCACAACTGAGCCGCTAGAAGCATTACCTCTGTAGTCAAAGGACGGTATGTAAGTTGTAATTTCAATTCATCAAGGCGTTGAATACCTGCTAATTTACCTGCGCGGATCAACTCCCGTCGCACTTCGTAGTCAGCAATTTCAGGCAGAATTATTATTTCGCCCCTCCGCATTAAAGAGTTTAGCCAAACTTTGCACTCTTGAATTTCAGCAGAGGATGCTTTAGGGTTTGTTACCATTCCTAATGGGCCAGAGTCGAGAATTATTACTCTACTCATGGGAATAATAGCCGATTAGAAAGGCGGTCTTCATCTAAAGCTTTACGGAGATATTCAGCGGTTTCTGTTTGTTCTTGTTCATCTCCCTCCTCAATCCATGAATTGATTAATTCAATTGCACCTTTATTTCTTTGTATCCGTTCCTCCAGCGACAGTTTAGTAATGTCTATTTTCTCAGATGTCTGGGGAGGCTCGGACCATACGGGCTTTACTGTCACCGTTTCCATAAATAAGCGCATCATCTGAAGTAAATTCGGCCAATATTCTCTGGGAGTTTGCTGAATTACGCGGAGAAATTCCGCGATCGGCTGGCTTAAGGGGCGATCGGTTTCTTTGTCTGCAACCGTAGGAGTTTCGGGGGCGGATTTTACGGTTCCTTGGCTTTCGCTGCTTAAAACTTGTTCCGACATAATTACTTTTTTCCTTTCTCTCATTTACTCATATTATAAACACAGGGCGGGCGATCGCCCGCCCCGCTTTTTACTTGCTCAATACACCATCGGGAATCCCCAAAATATCCTCAATGCGAGGCATATCTTCCAAAGCAATCACTCGTCCTTCATCCTCAAAACCAGCAATTTGATCGAAATTCAAATACCGATACAAATCACCAGCAAAAGGATCGATTCTCTTCGACACAATGTCATTGTATTCTTGGACTGTAGGAATGCGACCTAACAGCGAACAAACGGCCGCCAATTCCGCCGAACCGAGATAAACTTGAGCATCTTTGCCCATGCGGTTGTTAAAGTTGCGAGTAGAAGTTGAAAACACCGTTGTCGCATCTTTAACCCGCGCTTGATTCCCCATACAAAGACTGCAACCAGGCATTTCTGTACGCGCTCCAGCGGCTCCAAAAATGCTGTAATAACCTTCTTCTTTGAGTTGCTGTTCGTCCATCCGAGTTGGCGGACAAATCCACAGGCGGGTTTTCACTTCCCCTGCACCTTCCAACACCTTCGCTGTGGCGCGGTAGTGACCGATATTTGTCATGCAGGAACCGACAAATACTTCGTCAACCCGATCGCCCGCAACCTCACTCAACAACTTAACATTATCCGGGTCATTGGGAGCAGCCACAATTGGCTCTTTAATCTCGTTCAGATCGATTTCGATGATTTCAACGTATTCCGCATCAGCATCAGCCTCCAGCAGCACCGGATTTGCCAGCCATTCCTCCATCTTCGCCACCCGGCGCATCATCGTCCGCGCATCTTGATAGCCCCGCGCTACCATGTTTTTCAGCAGTGCGACATTGGAACGAATGTACTCGGAAACAGTCTCCACGCTCAATTTAATCGTGCATCCAGCGCAAGAACGCTCTGCAGTCGCATCGGTCAATTCAAAAGCCTGCTCAACCTTCAAATCGGGCAAACCTTCAATCTCCATAATCCGCCCAGAAAAGATGTTTTTCTTGTTCTGTTTCGCGACGGTTAGCAAACCTTTTTGAATTGCTACATAGGGAATGGCATTCACAACATCCCGCAGCGTTACTCCCGGCTGCAATTCACCTTTAAACCGCACTAAAACTGATTCCGGCATATCCAAAGGCATGACGCCCAATGCCGCAGCAAATGCCACCAATCCCGAACCCGCAGGAAAGGAAATTCCCAAAGGAAAACGAGTGTGAGAATCGCCGCCCGTTCCCACTGTATCTGGCAATAACATCCGGTTCAGCCAAGAGTGAATAATGCCGTCTCCGGGGCGCAAAGCTATGCCGGCGCGCTCTGCCATGAAATCGGGCAATTCATGGTGAGTTTTGACATCAACTGGTTTTGGATAAGCGGCGGTGTGGCAGAAACTTTGAATTACCAAATCGGCGCTAAATCCCAAACAAGCAAGTTCTTTCAATTCGTCGCGAGTCATTGGCCCGGTGGTATCTTGCGAGCCGACTGTTGTCATGACTGGTTCGCAAGATGTACCGGGGCGAACGCCGGACAAACCGCAGGCTTTGCCTACCATTTTTTGTGCTAAAGTAAAGCCTTTTCCCGTATCTACTGGGATTGTAGGGCGGGTAAAAATAGTGCTGGGTTCTAGTCCTAAAGCAGCGCGAGTTTTGTCGGTTAAAGTGCGTCCAATTAATAGCGGAATTCGGCCACCTGCGCGAACTTCGTCTAGAATTGTGTCAGGTTTGAGGGTGAATGTGGAGATAATTTCTCCGGCTTCGTTGGTGATTTCGCCTTTGTAGGGATGGATGGTAATTACCATTCCTGTTTCCATTTGGGAGACATCACATTCGATCGGCAATGCGCCGGAATCTTCAGCGGTATTGAAGAATATCGGGGCGATCGCACCTCCTAAAATATAACCGCCACTGCGCTTGTTCGGCACAAACGGAATATCATTGCCAATGTGCCAGAGCACGGAATTAATCGCCGATTTCCGCGACGAACCGGTACCGACAACATCACCAACATAGGCTACGGGATTACCTTTTTGCTTCAAGTCTGCAATGGTTTGCAAAGCTCCTGGCATCTTACTTTCGAGCATCGCCAAAGCGTGTAGGGGAATGTCCGGCCGCGTGGTAGCATGAGGTGCAGGTGACAAGTCGTCAGTATTGGTTTCTCCAGGAACTTTGAAGACTGTAACGGTAATCGCTTCTGGCAATACAGGACGGCCTGTAAACCATTCGGCATCCGCCCAAGAATCGACTACCTGCTTGGCGTAGGGATTTGTATCAGACAAAGCTATAACGTCGTGGAAAGCGTCGAATACTAACAACGTTTTGCTCAGTGCTCGGGCGGCGGTGGCGGGAATGGCGATTTCGGCAGTGGGGTTGAGCAAATCGATTAAAGATTGGACGTTGTAACCGCCCATCATTGTCCCCAGCAGGTAAACTGCCCATTTGGGAGCAATTAGAGGGCTGTGGATTTCGCCTTTAGCAATGCCAGTTAAAAAACCAGCTTTGACGTAGGCGGCGCTGTCTACGCCTGGGGGGACGCGATCGCGCAATAATTCTATTAAGGTTTCTTCTTCTCCTGCCGGCGGATTTTTCAGCAGTTCACACAGTTCCGACGTTTGCTGGGCGTCTAGCGGCAGGGGTGGAATTCCCAAAGCTGCCCGTTCGGCAGCGGTACGGCGGTAAGATTCAAGCATTTCTCCTCTCTCCTCGGATAGTATTCGGTGGTTGTGTGTAGGTGACTTTACTTTTTAGATTAGGAGCTTCCGCTGCACATTGGGTAAAGTACCTCGCCATACATCAAAACTTAACGCAACTTTAAAAACAGTAGATTGTCATACCAAAGACAGATGTGTTCTCCACCGGGAGTGCAGGATATCCAACCCCAGCCGAGCAGTTTAGAGGCCTTCAGTTGCATTGTTGTGGTTAAGATTAATGTGTTGTGGGCTACTGTCGATCGTCAAGAGCATCTATCCCTGACAACTAAAGCTAGGGAAGCATTTGTCAATGAGCAATTATGCTCAGAATATACTCGAATTTTGGCTACAAAACTCAGATTGGCGCGATCGAGGAATCATGCCGAGCGCCATATTTATGCCCACCCACTCCCAAATCGCGAATTTTCTACTCCTAGAAAAGCAGTTTTTTTGAGTAATATTACTGATTGACAAATGAAATTAAGTCTTCAGTTGTTACCAATGCTCTGCATCTGAAATCGTCATTTACCACAAGTTTAAAAAAGTTGTCCTGCTAATGGATCGATTAAACAATGGAAAGTTTTATCCCTGAAAACTCTGAAGACTGTCACGGCTGGGCCTCCAAGCCAGACTTGTACAAAGAGCTGCAAGGAACCAAAGAATTACTGCTGACGATCGCCAACTCGATGCCAATACCCCTGATCGTGAGCAGTCTGGCGGACGGCACAATTATTTATAGTAACGATTTATGTCGTCAGGCTTTCGGGTTCACAGGATTTAAGTCGATCGACCGCCAAAAAGCCGAAATGCTCTACCACAAGCCTGCAGAGCGCCAGGAATTGCTGTTGCGGCTCGCCCGCAACGGACACGTCCGCGAGACAGAAGTCCGGCTTAAAAAAGCTGACGGCACGCTGTTTTGGGCAAGTGTATCGATGAGGTATCTGACATTGGTGTCGGGGAAAGCTGTTCTGTCAGTGTTCACCGACATTACGGATCGGAAGCGAGTGGCTGCCAAGGAGCAGGAATTGCTCACGTCAATCCACTCGCGGGCCCGCCAGCAAGCGGCCGTCGCTTACTTGGGGCAGCAGGCCCTGGCCGAAACAGATTTGTCTGCACTGATGGACAAAGCTGCGGTTTTAATTGCTCAAACCCTGGACGTTGATTATTGCCAGGTGTTAGAACTTTTGCCCTCTGGTCATGCTTTTATGCTGCGAGCGGGGGTTGGCTGGCAGCCGGGCCTCGTCGGCAGCGCTACTGTTGCCGCTTCTGCTCGATCGCAAGCAGGTTACACATTGCTAGTGGGCGAACCGACAATCGTCGAAGATTTGCGGGTGGAAACGCGCTTTAGCGAGTTGCCGCTACTGCATAACCACCGGGCTGTCAGCGGCGTCACTGTAATTATTCCCGGCAATCGAGGACTGGGGAGCAACTGGGGACAAGCAGAACCAGCGAACAGTTCCTCCTCGCAGGCCTGGGGCATTTTGGGGGTTCATACCAGCCAAGGGCGGGTTTTCAGTCAAGATGACGTTTATTTTGTAGAAGCGATCGCCAACGTGTTAGCTGCGGCGATCGAGCGGATTCGATCGCAAGAGCGCTTACAAATGATGGAACGGGCGATCGAAAGTTGCAGCAACGGCATTGCAATCACCGACGCAACCGTTGCAGATAATCCGATTATTTATGTCAATCCCAGTTTTGAGCGGATTACGGGTTATCGCAGAGACGAGTTAATAGGCAAAAATTGCCGATTTTTACAGGGTACAGACACTGACAGCCCCGCTGCCAAAGAATTGCGAATTGCGATTGAAGAAGGCAGAGAAGCTCAAGTTATATTACGCAACTTTCGGAAAGACGGCACGCCTTTTTGGCACGAACTGTCGATCGCTCCGGTTTACAACTCGCGGCGACACTTAACCCACTTTATTGGAGTGCAAACAGACATTACCGACCGCCAGCGCTCGGAAGAAGAATTATTTTTAAATTCTCAAGCTTTAGCAGCTTTTAGCGCTAATCTCAAACACTTGCACCGGATTACAACTTATCATTATCAAAACTTTGAAGAACTGGTTGACGATTATCTAACAGCCGGCTGTTTGATGTTTGGACTTTCTATGGGCATCATGGCTGAAGTTGACAGGGAAACTTTTATTGTCCGAGCAGCGAAAAGCGATTTAGAATACTTCGTGCGAGGCTTAGAATTGAACCTCAGCGATACTTACTGCGCGGCAGTCATTAAACTTAACAAAACAGTTGCGTATTCTCATATCGGAGCAGATATGGAGATGCGCGAACATCCTGCTTATCAGAACTGCCAGTCGGAATCTTACATCGGAACGCCGATATTTGTCAACAATAAAACTTACGGTACGTTAAGCTTTAGTTCGCCAGAAATAAAGAAAAGAAAGTTCAAGTACGAGGAAATAGAAATTATCGAATTGATGGCTCAAAGTATTGGGAAAATTCTGGCGGTTCACCAAATGGAAGTCGAACGCCAGCAAGCTGAAAAAGAGCGATGCGAATTGATAGTATCTCTCAAAGAAAGTGAAGAACGCTATCGCCGTTTAGTAGAACTATCTCCCGAAGCGATCGCCGTTCACAGTCAAGGGAAAATCGCCTACATCAATGCTGCCGGCGCGAAACTCCTCGGTGCGAGTTCTCCCGAAGCGCTGATTGGCTTTCCCATATTGCATTTCGTCCATCCAAACTATGTGGAAATAGCCACAGAGCGCATTCGGCTAGTCGAGACAGAAAATCAGCCACTCGACCTTGCCGAACAAAAACTAATGCGGCTCGACGGACAAATAATAGACGTTGAAATGGCCGGCATCCCCGCTATTTATCAAGGCTCGACGGCCGGCCAGATTATTATCCGAGATGTCACCGAGCGCAAGCGAGTAGAACGGCAACTGCTGCACGGCGCTTTTCACGATGCGCTGACGGGTTTGCCCAACCGGGTTTTGTTCATCGACAGGCTAGGACAAGCCATCCGCCGCTCCAATCAGTCCCCCGATTACAAATTTGGTTTACTTTTCCTAGATTTAGACCGCTTCAAAGTAGTTAATGATTCTTTAGGACACGTTTTAGGAGACAAACTGCTAATTGCCCTCGCCCAGCGACTGCAAACCTGCGTCCGGGTTTCTGATACCGTCGCCCGACTGGGGGGAGACGAATTCACCATCCTGCTAGACCACATTCAGAGCCTCAGCGACGCCACCCTCGCAGCTAAAAAGATACAAACAGAACTGACGAAGCCGTTTCATCTCGAAGGGCACGAAGTATTTACCACTGCTAGCATTGGCATTGTTTTCAGTCGAGGCGAAGCCACCGCCAGTGGCGAATTAAATTCGTACACTCACCCGGAAGAATTCCTACGCGATGCTGACATCGCTATGTACCGCGCTAAAGCTTTGGGTAAGGCTCGCCACGAAGTGTTTAATTTGGCGATGCACGACCAAACTATGTCGCTGTTGCAGTTAGAAACTGACCTGCGCTTGGCTATTTTGGGCAAGGAGGAATTAGGAGAGAGCAAGGATCAATGTTCGCACTTTACTGTGCACTATCAACCGATTGTTTCGATCGCCAGCGGTGCGCTCGAAGGTTTTGAAGCCTTGGTGCGCTGGCACCACCCAGTTCGGGGTCTAGTTCCGCCGTCTACTTTTATCCCTGTAGCTGAAGAAACAGGTTTGATCGTGCCTCTGGGAGCCTGGGTGTTGCGGGAAGCTTGTCAGCAATTGCGGATTTGGCAAGAAATGTTAACCGAGGAAGAGGGAAGAAGTCCAATGGAAGTCGGAACCAGGCCCTTCGACTCCCTTCGGCTGCACTTAGGGCAAGTCGCTCAGGGTAACAAGAAGGAAGAAGGCGCTTCGACTTCGCTCAGGGTAACAAGAAGGAAGAGGGCAACGGGCAATGTAGGGGATTTAACTGATGTAACAGGTACAGGGAATGAGGAACACGGAACTTTTACTGAGCGTAGCCCCAGTATTGGTCACAGGGAGGAAAGAATCGGTAAAAAATTACCAATTCCCAGTTACCAATTCCCGATTAGCGATTTCCACTCCTCTATTACCAATTCCCCATTCCCAATTACCCCTACTCCGGCTACGTTAAGTACAACTTCCCAGGTACCACTTCCAAATTTTAAATTACCAATTATTGCTCCTTCGCAATTAACAATGAGCGTCAATCTCTCTCCTAAACAGTTAGGTATGCCGAATTTAATCGAGGAAATCGATGAAATTTTAGCAGAAACTGGCTGCGATCCGAGCTGTTTAAAATTGGAGATTACTGAAAGTGCGATCGTGGAAAATGTGAAAAAAGCCAATATTGTGCTAGCCCAATTAAAAGGTAGGAATATTCGATTGTCGATCGACGATTTCGGTACTGGCTATTCGTCTTTGAGTTACTTGCACCGTTTTCCGCTGGATACACTGAAGATCGATCGATCTTTTGTGAGCCGCTTGGGGGCTGTCGAAAACGGTGACGACGGGGGTCAGCCTGTGCAGATTGTGCGGGCGATCGTAACTTTGGCTCACAATTTGGGATTAAATGCGATCGCCGAAGGTGTAGAGACAGCCGAACAGTTAGCACAGCTTCGAGAATTAGACTGCGAATTAGCTCAGGGATATTGGTTTTCTAAACCTTTGGATAGTTCCGCCGTGACAGAAATCCTGATAAATCTCGGTAATATAGCAATTATGGACTGATTGAGGTACAGATTGGTAAATAGTGCCTCACCCTGTGAAGACATTTTTGCTACAAACTCCTAATCTCAAAACTGATGCACCAGGGAATAAATGGTGCATCAAAATTAGATTTTAGGTGATGATATCAAATCTGTTAGGATCGGAATTATTCATCTGCGTGAATCCGCGTCCATCCATTTTCATCTGCGGTTAATACATTCTCTTTTTTTAACCGCAGATGAGGGCAGATTAACACATAGGAATGAGAATTAAATAACTTAGAATTTTGATGGTTCTTGTGGGATGGGCGTCCCGCCCGTCCAGAAAGGGCGGGC
>NZ_JAUBTS010000068.1:21044-37052 GCF_036705105.1 Microcoleus sp. B9-D4 | reverse complement strand
CGTCCCGCCCGTCCAAAAAGGACGGGCGGGACGCCCATCCCACTTTCAAGAGTGGAAGTTATTTAATTCTCATTCCTAAACATCCTACCTTGAGAGTTGTTTTATTTTCCGTCTTGGCTAATAGGTTGCTTCGGCCAAGTAAACCGAAAAGTTGCTCCCTCACCTTCGGCAGATTCTAGGGAAATAGTGCCCCCTTGACCTTCGACAATTTTTTTCACCAGCGACAAACCAATCCCAGTATTTTCAACTTTATCACGTGCTTCCAAGGTCTGAAAAATCACAAAAACTTTATCGTGATATTGAGGATCAATTCCCGGCCCGTCATCCTCTACAGAAAACTCGTAAAAATCATCTAACTCTTTAACGGATATGTTTACGTGACCCGATTCAGCTCGGTTGTGCTTAATTGCGTTGCTAATTAAATTAGAAAAAACCTGCTGCAACAGCAATCTTTCTGCCACAAAAGTTGGCATTTCCGGTTCAACTTTCACCTCAAATCCAGACGGCGGCGCCAACGAATCAATAATTTCGGCTAATAAATTCTCAACTTTTACCATTTCTGAAGGCACTTGAATCCGTCCGACGCGGGAATATTGCAGCAGTCCTTCAATCAAACCTTCCATCCTGTGAACTCTGCCGCGCAGCAGATTCATTTGGTGCAGAGTATCCTCTGTCATCGACTCGCTGAGGTCTTCTTCTATCCAACTGCTGAGATTGGCGATCGCCCTGAGTGGCGCTTTCAAATCGTGAGAAACTACATAAGCAAACTGGTCTAATTCTTGATTCCGCTTTCTTAAAACATTCGTCGTTTGAGCCAGATTTTGGGCTGTCAACCTCAATTCTTGAGCGCGCAACCGCAGCGATTCCTGCGCTTGTTTGCGATCCCTAATATCTTCAACCACACTCATCAGAAATTGAGTGCCATTTTCTTCTCGCAGCAGCGAAACCGTCAAGTTTGCCCACACCAACTCTCCGTCTTTGCGGATGTAGCGCTTTTCCAGAGAGTAATTTTCAATTTCTGCTGCTAACAATTGGCGCAAAAGTTCCAGTTCACTTGCCAAATCTCCATGCCAAGTAATCTCCTGAAATCTTTTCTCCAGCAATTCTTGGCAGCTGTAGCCTAAAATTTCGCAAAGTTTTTGATTGACTAACAGAAATTTGCCTTCCACACTCGCTTGAACCATGCCGACTGCCGCCTGCTCAAAAGTAGCGCGAAACCGCTGGGCGCTTTGGGCTAAAGCAATTTCTGAGCGTTTGCGATCGCTAATATCGTTGCTGATTTCCAAAATAGCGATCGGTTGATCTTGATCGTCGTACTGCAAAGTCCATCGGCTTGCCACCGTTATTTTTGTCCCGTCTTTCTTAGTTCGCACCAGTTCTCCTTGCCAAGAACCCTTCTCGAAAAATACTTTTTGAATTACCTCAAAAGGTTGGGCCCATTCTGTTTGTAAAAGCTTGTGAATGTTTTTTCCTACTGCTTGCGACTTCCGCCACCCGTAGAGCCACTTCGCCCCCAAATTCCAATAAGAAATCGCCCCATTCAAGTCTAGTACCGCGATCGTATCGTTTGCCAAATCCAGCATTTGCGCTTGCTTTCGCAGAGTTTCCTCGGCTTCTTTGCGTCTTCTGGCATCGCGGCAAATCGCAATAAACAAGTGTTGATTTGCCAGACGCATTTCGCTGATAGCTAACTCCATCGGAAACTTAGTTCCGTCGTGGCGAATTCCAACTGTTTCTTGCTGGTAAGTCTTCAGCGTAGTATCTGGATGTAACACAAAATATTCTACCGAATAATCCCCCACGCTGCTGTACGGCTGCGGTTGAGCTATCAGTCGCCGCAGGTTAGAGCCAATTATTCGATCGGCTTTCTCGCCAAAAATCTTTTCTGCCGCCCTATTAAAAGACTCAATATTTCCCCGTGCGTCCAAAGTAATAATCCCGTCAGCCGCATTGTCTACCACAGCTTGAATGCGACTTTTACTTTCTTCCAAGCCTGCTTCCCGCTTCCTCAATTCCTTCTCTAAACTATCAAATAAATACCAGGAAGCTCCTGCGCCCAAACAGCCGAAAAGCAAACCAGCAACTTGCACAAAATTAGTGAAATCTATCAAACCCCGTCTTTGCTGATCTAGAGCTTTCTGGTAGGCTTCGCCGGCATTAGAAAATACATTAATTTTTGCACGCAGGTTATCCCTCCTCAATTTGCCTTGAGTGAACACCTCAATTATTTCCGGCGACTGCACGATTGTTGCCGAACTGTCGAGCTTATTCAAAGTGTTTTGCAAGAAATTTATATGCTGTTCGGTACTTTTTTTTATATCTTCAAATCGCTGAGCTTGCAGTTTGTTTGCTTGAACCATAACCTTGAGTTCCGCCAGCAGCGGAGGCAAACTATTCTTGGCTTCTAAGTAGGGTGAGAGAAATGTGCGGCGCTTCGTCAACCCGTAACCTCGAATGCCCGTTTCCGCATCCACCACGAGGGTTAACAAGCGGTTAGTTTCCTGAAGTATTGCCCTATTAGTATCTGCTCGCTCTCTTATCTGTATGGTAATCTGCCGGAGGCTTGCAATTGCTAGCAGCGAAGCAAACAGAAAAATAATGGGGATAGCAACGATGATTGTTCCCCGCTGGCGAATTGGTCGGTCTGTCCATACAAAGTGGAGGCAGCGATCGAGCAAATACTTCACGGATATTGAAGGAGAAAGTTTGCTGCTAGTATATCGCTTTTTGGCAGTTTAGGCTATGGATAAGTTTGTTTTGTTTGGTTTGACGATCGTCGGGGACTAACCGTGGAAACTAGATTAGACCCCTGCGATAGCTACCTGCTGACACTAACAGCAGATTTTTTGGCACGGTGTTTAAACTGAGGCAAGGAGAAAGAAAGGACTTTTTTCGACACCGAAACAGCAGGCGAAGCAGAAAGGATCGTTTCTGCTTTACCTTCGTTTTCGGTTTCGGCTTCTGCTTTTAAACTAGAGTCTGTTTCGCAAGGGTTCTGAACAGTTGTAACTACAGTAGTCCACCTGCCTGTAGCCGGATCGCGATAACAAGTAAAAGGGTTTATTTTTAGCGGTTGACTGCAAGGTTTAATCATGTAGATGCACTCCTTTGATTCTGAGAAATTGTGCATTGCTTTCAGCAGCAGTGCTATCTCGCCCGTAGAAGCAGTATGAAGGCAAAAAGCAGAATTGTGTTTCTGCGTCCAGAGACTTTTGAAACTTCCTGATTTCCTGTTAAATTTTGCCTTCTACTGCTTCGCGACCATAGCATTACTTTTACCAAATTGCCTTTCTGGAAGCAACCCCCCACCGCCTTAATTAGGTTGAGGTGGGACTTGTGAATGCAGCGAGGCCCCCGATCGTGCCTGCAGCACAATCTTGGAATGATATAGGTATTCTAGGCTGAAAAAAAATGCTACTGTGTGATCCACAACAGAGGTTGATCGCGATCGGTGTCACAATTAAAAAGGTAATGGGTAATTGGTAATGGTTAATTGGTAATCGGGGAAGTGGTAATTGGGGAATTATTCCATCTTTTGCCATCCGTTAAATCCGTTAAATCCGGTACACAATTCCTGGCCAAACCCCCACCCATTAAATCCCTTAAATCCCCTACATTGCTAGTTGCCTCATTTGCTTCTAACTAATATCAACTTTGGCCTTTAAATGAACCGTAAAAGTAGAGCCAACATCCAACTGACTCTCAACAGTGATATCCCCGCCCATCATCTGGCAAAACAAGCGGCTAATGGCCAATCCTAAACCTGTGCCGCCGTACTTGCGAGTAGTCGAAGCGTCCCCTTGAATAAAAGGTTGAAACAAACCCTGCTGCTGTTCGGCCGACATTCCAATCCCCGTATCAGATACCTGCAAATAAACCCAATCGCTGTCGCCGGCTGGTTCGCGAGTCGCGCTCAACAGCACCGTTCCACCTTCGGTAAACTTCAGGGCATTCGAGAGCAAATTGAACAGAATTTGCCGGACTTTAGTCAAATCTGCATACATCACTCCCAAATTCTCAGAGCAAGAAACTTGCAATTGATTGTGATTTTTTTCGACCAAAGGGTGCAAAGTTGCAACGACTTCTTCTATTAAATTACAGAGGTCAAATTTTTCTAAATAAAGCTCCATCCGACCGGCTTCTATCTTAGAAAGGTCTAGAATATCGTTAATTAAAGTCAGCAAGTGTTTGCCGGCGTTATAAATTTTTTGGGTATCGGGAATGATCTCTTCGAGTCCTGATTCCCGTGCTTCTTCTTGTAGCATTTCGCTGTAACCGATAATCGCGTTGAGCGGCGTCCGCAGCTCGTGGCTCATATTGGCTAAAAAAGTGCTTTTAGCTCTCGAAGCTGCTTCAGCTTTGTGTAAGGCTTCTTGCAAGGCTATTTCGGCTCTTTTGCGCTCGGCAATTTCGATGCGGAGCAGTTTATTGGCAGTGGTGAGTTGAGTGGTGCGCTGATCGACGGTCATTTCTAGCTGCGCTTTGGCTTTGGAGAGTGCTTCCTGAGCCCGCTGGCGCTCAAATCCTTCGATCGCCAGCGCTACCAAATTTGCCAAAGAATCAGCGAAGGTGCGCTCCTCCAGAGCCCACTGGCGGGGCGCGCCGATATGTTCGAGAGAGAGGATGCCCACGATCTGCCCACCGAGCCTAATTGCTACATTTAATATGGATGAATTGGGCTTGCTGGCATTTGGCAGCACAGCGGAATGTTCGGCTAGCGAAGATGAATGGGACAAATTTGTTTGTAGAGAATTTTGAGTCTTTGTCGTAGGTTCTAAAGCATTGTCCGATCGCAAATTTTCGCCCGGTGTGTCGCCTTCAACATCTAAACTTGATAAATTTAAATCGCTTGCCGATATGGACTCCCGGCTCAAATGATTCTCTTGGGTGCGATCGTACAAGTCGAGACAAACTAATTTGAGGTTGGGGATTTTAAACTTAGAATGATTAACCCCCTCGTGTTGCTCTGAGGCCGTGGCCTCTGTATCGAGCGGCTCTGTTTGGTTGTGGGCGAGCACTCTCTCCGTAAAATTTAGCTGGGGATCGCTGGGGTAGCGATTTCCAAATCTTCCATGGTTGTAAAGCCAGACGCTGACTTTTTCCACATCCAAAGTCCGGGCAGCAGCCTCGGTAATTTCGCGAATTCCCACATTCAGCGCACCGCTGTTGAGAGTCCTCTGCCTACCTAGCTGCAACAAAGCCAAACTCTGGCGGCGGAGCCGCTTTTCGCTCTCTTGGAGGGTTTGTTCTGCTTCCTTGCGCTGGGTGAGGTCGTACAAGGCGCACAATGCTGTCGGCTCGCCGTTAAACACCAGCGACTGAACCGAGATCATCGCCCAGAAAGCGGTGCCGTCTGATTTTTTACAGTGGAGTTCGTAGTTTTGGAGGTATCCGTCCTTAGCAAGTGCCTCAAGTACCTTTGGGCGATCGGCGGGGTTAAAGTAAAAGTCTGGAGTGCTGCAGCCGATCAATTTTTCTAGGGGTATGTTCAGGAGAGAAGCCAATTGAGCGTTCGCATACATAATTAAGCCGTCACAGAGGCGAGAAACTAATACCGGCACGGGAGTTGCCGAGGCGATCGCCCGAAACTGCTCTTCGCTTGAACGCAGCGCCAACTGAGCTTTGCTCAGCAAGTGAGCTTCCATCGTATCTGAATGTTCGGTGGTAGTCTCCAGCAAAAGTTCTAGGTCAACCTTTTCGCGCTTCAAGTTTTCAAGTTCCGCACTCAGCCGCTGAACGTCGAAAAGTAGCTGTTCTGTCGATGGTTCTTCCTGCATAGCAATTGAAAATTGGTAAATTTTAGTCGGTTCTGAAGTTTTTTATGGTTTTGTGCTAGTTTAACTATGACTTATTCCGATTAACTTCAGCCACCCCGATCCTGGTTCTCGGACTTAGCCGGGGATTCATCTTTACCTGGTTCGCTACTATTCCAATTCTAAGTGCAAGGAAGGCATCAGCCGCTGCAAGTTTTTCAGGGATTTTATCTGCCAGGGGATCTGTTTAGAACCTTTGATGGCGATTTGAATATTTTTTTGCTGGCGCACTTTGATCACAAATTTTGAGAAAATATTAATTCCAGAACTATTTAAAAATTCTAGCTTTCGCAAGTCTAGAGTCACCGTGTTTGGCGAGGAGTCAGCCACTTCGTTGAGCAGATCGACGATCGGTGCGTATTCTTCCACCTGGCTGAGTCGGAACGCTCCGCTACAGGTGACTGTTTGCGTAGCCCGATCGTACTGCATCGTGTAATTTTTGGTCTGAATCTCCATACTTTTGTCAGTTGCCGGTTTTGAGTGGTAAAGGGGCTTTGGCTGCGTGAGCGAGGATTGAGCTTCAGGCTAGCACGATCAAAATTCAGCCGTTTGCCGAATGCCGAATGCCTTTGCGTGTGTAACTTTTATTACATATACTGCCAACTGTACCATTGCCACAGGGCAGTTATGAGTTATTTTAGGATTTATCAGTTGTGTCAGTTGTGATACCAGTTGGAAAAAAGAATGCAACTGTTGACTAGCTCTCAACCCTGGTAGTCATCAGTCATTGCCAATCTAACATTTCCAATCTCAAATCTCAAATTGTATGAGTTGTGGGGGTTGACGAGACCAGCTTTTGCTGAAGTTCCGAGCTATCAATTCGATTTTTTTTCTCAACTTAGTATTGACAAAATAACCAAAATGTGAGACAAGTTTCACATCTGACACTGAAGTGAAGGGGAGAATATTTAATGGCAATTTCAGGAATTACAGAAAAGCTTTTGGCCGCTAAAAAAGCTAAGGGAATTAGTTTTGCAGATTTGGAAAAAGTTTTGGGGCGCGACGAAGTTTGGATTGCGGCGGTTATTTACCGTCAAGCTACCGCATCAGAAGATGAAGCCCAGAAAATTGTCTCGGCTTTGGGACTAGATAGCGAGACGGCTGCGGTTCTCTGTGAACCTCCGTTAAAAGGTTCTTTGGAGGCCTCGGTTCCGGTTGACCCCCTGATTTATCGTTTCTATGAAATTATCCAGGTTTACGGGATGCCGCTCAAAGCAGTGATTCAGGAAAAATTTGGTGACGGGATTATGAGCGCGATCGACTTTACTTTGGATGTCGAGAAAGAAGCAGACCCAAAAGGCGATCGAGTGAAAATAATTATGTCGGGAAAATTTTTGGAATACAAAAAATGGTAAGCCCGTGCGGCTTTATTTTCAAGTGAAAATGAAAAATTCAAATTTGCTCGAATGACTCATGACTAATGACTAAAGCCTCAAAAGTGTTAACTTAGAAATAGAGATCGCGAAGCTTGACTGGCTTGGGTGTCTGATCGGGAAACCCTTCTAGGGCAAAGCTAAGGTCGCTCCCGCGGCAACTTCCCCAGTCGAAACAAGCAACCGCAACCGTAAATTAAGAGGCAAATATGTCAAAATATGACTCCCATCTCAGATGCTCCTTTTGCGGCAAGTCGCAAGAGTACGTCCGCAAGTTAATAGCTGGGCCCGGCGTATACATTTGCGATGAATGCGTGGAACTGTGCAATGAAATTTTAGAGGAGGAGTTCTTTGACTCCAGTAAAACAATTGGTCAACAGATTCCCCAGTCAGAGGTGCGAGAGTCTCAGGGACAAGGAACGCGGCGTCCGGGTCGATCGAATAAATCGAAAATTGTTTTAGCTCAAATTCCGAAACCGACAGAAATTAAGCAGCATTTAGACAACCACGTCATCGGCCAGCATTCAGCAAAAAAAGTCCTTTCTGTAGCAGTTTATAACCACTACAAGCGCTTGAGCGTTGACCAAGCTAAAGATAGCGAGAAGTCTTCCCCTGACAGCGATGTAGAACTGCAAAAATCCAACATCCTCCTAGTCGGGCCCACAGGTTGTGGCAAAACTTTGTTAGCGCAAAGTTTGGCGCAAATGCTCGAAGTTCCCTTTGCGGTAGCGGATGCGACGACACTGACAGAAGCTGGATATGTCGGCGACGATGTAGAAAATATCTTGCTGCGGCTGTTGCAAATGTCCGATTTTGATGTGGAATCGGCGCAGCGGGGCATTATTTATATTGATGAAATTGACAAGATTGCTCGCAAAAGCGAAAACACTTCGATCACTAGGGATGTATCAGGAGAAGGAGTGCAGCAAGCGCTGCTAAAAATGTTGGAAGGAACAGTGGTTAACGTGCCCCCGCAAGGCGGCCGCAAACATCCTTACCAAGATTTTATTCAAGTTGACACTAGCAAAATTCTATTTATTTGTGGCGGTGCTTTTGTCGGTTTGGAAAAAATAGTTGAACAGCGTTTGGGTAAAAAATCCTTGGGCTTTATTCAGCCAACAGAAAGCGACAGCAACTCGACTTTGCCGGCGAAAGACAAGCGGGCCGCTGATATTTTGCAGCAGGTACAGCCGGACGATTTAGTCAAGTTTGGTTTGATCCCGGAGTTTGTGGGGCGGATTCCGGTGGTAACGGTGATTTCGCCGCTGGATGAAGCAGCTTTGATGCAGATATTGACTGAGCCCCGGAATGCGCTGGTGAAGCAGTATCAAAAGCTGTTGAAGATGGACAGCGTGGAATTGGAATTCCAGCCGGAAGCGCTACGGGCGATCGCCCAGGAGGCCTATCGTCGCAAAACTGGCGCGAGAGCTCTTCGCAGCATTTTAGAGGAGTTAATGCTGGATGTGATGTACGAGTTGCCTTCTCGCAAGGATGTGGCTAACTGTATGATTACTCCTGAAATGGTTGAGAAGCGATCGACTGCTGAATTGCTGTGGCATCCCGCATGGCACAAACAGCACGAAACTGCCTAATTTGTAATCTGTAGGGTGCTTGTGGCGCACCCTACAAGCTTGGCAAATTTACTTTATGACAGTTAAAAAAATGTCAGTCAATGTAGCTAAAGCCAGTAAAAAATCGAGATTGCCAGTATCCAGTTTGCTGCCGAGGATTGCAATTTACAGCGCGGTTATGGCTGGCATCCTGGCGTCATGGTACAATTTCCAACTCAATACGATCGTCCTGCCCTCGTTCCCGTCAACGGGTAAGGAATTTTATGAAGCCCTACAATATATTTCAAGCATCAATAGAGCGCAGCAAGCTTACTATGCAGAATACGGTCTATTTAGCGATTCCATTGCAAAATTGGGTCTGGGAATTAAAGAACAGACCGAGAACTATAATTACACGATGGTCTCATCAATGGGCCCGGTTCAAACTTTGCACAATCACCGCGAACCAGCACAATTTGAAAGCGCGATCGCGATCGCCAAACCTACTGATAGGAACCCCGATAAATCCTACACTGGCGCAGTATTTGCTTACAAAGAAAAGGGTAGCAATATAATAAAAACTATTACTGCTGTATGCGAGAGCGATCGCGAGAACGCACGTTATGCAGAAACTTGGAGTCCCCCAACTTTTGACGGCAAAGAAATTCACTGCCAGCCCGGAACAAGGTTAAGGTAAAACCTTGAAACTCTTTTGCGTCACTTTTTGACCGTCTAAGTAAAATTGAAACTGCCAATTGCCCGGTTTGTCATCTTTTTGAAAATTGTACCAGCACCAAGTATTTAATCGATTGCCCGTCGTTTTTAAATAAGATTGACTCTGGGCTGCAAAGTTGCCTTGAGAGTTGACAACCTTACAATAACCTCTATATTTTCCCTCTAGCAACTTAGTAGCACTGACAGCAAAATAGACTTTATTGTGTTGTTTCAAAGACCAAACATCTCTAGTTTTTTTCGATTCTAGTTCGTCAGTTAACATCACTTGAGTCTGAGGATTTAACTTTACTGCGTTGATTATTAGTTTGAGATCGACTGCTGTTTGAGGTTCGGAAAATTTCCACAGCCAAGGAAACAGCAAAGGAATAAAAATAGCAGCAATTGCTGTTAATAATCGGACTGATATCAGTGCGATTTTTGACTTGTTACGCGGCTGAACTACCTCTAGGGGAATCAAAGCATTGAGGGCAGCATCTGCGAAAGGATAGCGGTGTTTGAAATTGGGTTCCACCATTTTTTGCAGCCAGTCAAGAAACTCTGGAGTTAGCTGCGGCAAGCGATTTTTAAAATTAATCCGCCCCGTATCGTCCATCAAGCTGCCAATTTCGGTAGAATTGATGCCGATTAGCAAGCAAATTAGCGTCGCGCCGAGACTGTATAAATCCGATGCAACAGTTAGCTGCCGATTGAACATTTGTTCTGGCGGCATAAAGCCCAAAGTGCCTTTCACAACGCTGCTGGCCGCCACTTCTCCCCCGCCGATTCTAGCAAATCCGAAATCGACAAGGCTGACATTCATCCGGTCATTTACTAAGATATTTTCGGGTTTTAAATCTCTGTGGATGACTGGCGGAACCCGATTTTGCAGGTATTTGAGTATTTCTAAAACAGAGATAGCAATTTGCTTGATTTGTTCGGGTTTCCAGCGGTTAGAATTTGCCAAGGAAGGGGAATCTTTGTATTCTTGCACCATGCAGAAACCCGATGCAGTTGGGAAGGAATCTAAATAGCGGGGAATGCTAGGATAGTCGAGTTCTCGCAAAATTTTAATTTCTTGTTCGCACGCTTGATATTGAGCCCAATTAGCGCCTGTTTGGGCAAATTGAAATTGTTTGACGGCGACGGAACGTTTGGTATTAATTTCGGTAGCGAGATAAGTAACTCTACCGCCAGCGCGATTGTGTCCGAGTTCGCGGGTTATTTGATAGCCGTAGTTGGAAAAGTCAGGAAAAGCATTCATAGGTAAACAGTTGATAGTTGATAGTTTATGGTTGATAGTTGACTGTTGGGAGTTGATAGTTGATAGTTGTCAGTAGTGCGAGCTTAAGAACTCGCGAACGAGAGTTCAGTTGTTTACGGTTTAATTAAATTGGGTTCGGATTTGTGATAGTGGGCAAGGATTCTTTTTGATTTAAAAACACTCATTTCAAACAAAGGAATTGCAGTAACTACTAAAGATACCATTATCGTTCCTCCTACAGCTATCATTTCCATGGGTTCAACCCATTCTAATTGACTACCGACTTTTAAAAACAGGTAAAATAATAATCCAAGACTCATACAAAATCCGGCACAAAGAAAGGCTATTTGGGCAGCATCTACTTCAATAATTTGTCTGGATCTCTGCTCGTCAATCACATGGTTAAACATCAAATGAACTATTTTGTAAATCAAGGATGCCATTGCTAGAATTAAGGCGGCTATAAGGCTCCCTCCTAATGCTCCCAGTAAAGTTACTTCGCCCTCAATCAAGGAATATATCAAACCTAACAAAATTAACAAAATGAACCAAGTTAAGTGGAAGATCAACTCGGACATTAAACCTGCTAAAATAAAGCCGCACATAAAAGTCAGCCTGTATGCAGAAAAAGAATTAGTTTTTTGCGGTACGGGCAGCGGGGCTGTTGTAGCTTGCAATTCTATTGTATGAGTTTGGGGTTCAGAATTTGCGCGCAAGATGATTTGGCGGTTGTAAGTTTGACTGGCCAGCAATTTGCTCGTATCGACGGCGATTGTGCACTCGATATTATTGCTTTCAAATGCCTGCGGTTCAAAGGAGATCCAAGAGTGGTCGTAGGGCGTGTGGGGCGGATCGTTCGGATGCGGCGCAACTTCCCATCTTCCTGTTAAAATTGTATCGGGAATTGGGTTGCTAATTGCAATAGTTTGTGTTAAGATTTCTCCATATTCAGTAGCAGTGAATTGAATGCGATCGCGCTCAATTCTCACTTTCGGCAAGCTGCTGACATCCAAAGATTGTAGCGCAGCTAAAGCATCAGCCGCCGACTGATATCTATCTTGAATTCTCGGCGCTACCATCCTTTCCAGCCAATTCATCCAACCTTGCTGCAACGGCGGTACTAAATGCCGGAAATGAATGCCATAATTGGCATCAACTAAATTACCGACATCCGCAGATTTCGTACCAGTTAACAAGCAAATCAGCGTTATCCCCAAGCCGTAAAGATCCGAGGCTTTGGTTAATTCTCGGTTGAACATTTGTTCGGGTGGCATAAATCCCATCGTGCCTTTGACAACGCTGCTGGCGGCAATGTTTCCGCATCCCAAGCGCGCAAAACCGAAGTCTACTAAGTAAACATTTAACTCTTCGTCGATTAACAAGTTTTCCGGTTTGATGTCGCGGTGAATTACGGGCGGTTTCTGGGATTGCAGGTAAGCTATAATTTCTAAAGTTGCGATCGCAATTTGCTTGATATCCGGCGGCGAAAAAGTCCGGGCGACTGCAGATTCGGCATTTTTGTATTCCTGCACCATGCAGAAACCGCTGTCAGTCTGGAAAGAATCGAGATAGCGTGGGATGCCAGGACGATCCAGATTTTGCAAAACTTTAATTTCTTGTTCGTAAGCTTCGTATTCGGCCCAGCTAGCACCTAATTGAGCAAATTGAAATTGCTTAATTACAACGGATTTTTTAGTGTTAATTTTTGTGGCGAGATAGGTGACGCGGCCGCCCAGACTGTTGTATCCGAGTTCGCGACTTATTTGATAGCCATGTTGGGAAAAGTCAGGAAAAGCGTTCATAGGTAATTACTATGGTTGGTAGTAAGGACTTTAGTCCTGAAGCAGTTATCTTATAAGGACTAAAGTCCTTACTACGAACAAAACGATCGCTCCTACAAACATAACTTTTTTGAAAAAAGGCGGCAAGTGCGGTATGATGTGATTTCGCGATCGGTTCTAGCGGGGAGCAGTCGCTAGAGGAAACGGGGAAAGTTCGGTGCAAGTCCGACGCTGTCCCGCAACTGTAATGAAACCCTTGGGGTTTTTCAAGTCAGAATGCCCGCCGATATCTAACTCACTTTTGAACGCATCTGCGAGGTACGGATGATGGATGGAATTAACACGGCTGTACGCACAAAGCACAGTCTATTTGTTTGCACTGCTTGTGCTAGTGTTTGGAAAAACGGCAAGCGCGAAGGTAAAAGCGGCGGTCAACAATTCATGGAAAATTTGTCGCAACTCGCTAAAAATTGGAAGTTTTCTGATAAGTTTGAGATTCAAGAGGTTGAGTGCATGAGTGCTTGCAGTCACTCTTGTGCGGTGTCTTTTGCTGCTGTTGGAAAGTACACTTATCTGTTTGGCGATTTACCTGCAAATGAGTCGGAAAGCGTCGCGGCTGTACTCGAATGTGCGGGTCAATACTATGCTAAACCGGACGGTTTGTTGCCTTGGTCAGAGCGTCCTCAAGCTCTGAAAAAAGGTGTTTTAGCAAAGATTCCACCACTGGGAAATTAGACCCTTTCTCGTTACCATGCTCTACCCATCGCCGATAACTAAGGCGACCCATCCGCCAGGGACTTAAGTCCCTGGCTAATAGCGAAAGTCCTCTAAAGAGGACTGAGAATAAAAATTTTAAACTCATTAGTCCTCTTGAGAGGACTTTCGCTTTGAGGCAGGGGTTTAAACCTCTGCCGGACTGTCGGTTTAACGAGTTTTCTGTCCGCAATTGCCTGACCCAAAATTGAAAGATATTCAATCACACTACAACAACAAAATTATCAATGCACAAAATTCCTGTTACTGTCATCACTGGTTTTCTCGGTAGCGGCAAAACTACCTTAATTCGCCACTTATTGCAAAATAATCAAGGTCGCCGCATTGCTGTTCTGGTTAACGAATTTGGCGAAATCGGAATTGACGGAGAACTGCTGCGCGATTGCCAAGTTTGCGACGAAGAAGAAAATGTTAGCAGCAATATTGTTGAACTAACAAATGGTTGTCTTTGCTGCACTGTTCAAGAGGAATTCTTGCCGACTATGCAGGAATTGTTGAAGCGCCGAGAACAAATTGATTGTATCTTAATTGAGACTTCTGGCCTCGCACTTCCTAAACCTTTGATTCAAGCTTTTCGCTGGCCGGAAATTCGCACGGGTGCTACTGTAGACGGTGTTGTTGCTGTTGTCGATTGCGAAGCTATTGCTAGCGGTACTTTTGTCGGTGATATCGATGCTTTGATGGCACAGCGGCAGGCCGATTCTAGTTTAGATCACGAAACTCCGATCGAGGAATTGTTTGAAGACCAGTTAGCCTGTGCCGATATGGTACTTTTAACGAAGGTCGATCGCGTAGATGCTGAAACTCACAAGAAAGTCCAAAGCTGGTTGCAGCAAGAGTTGCGTCCGAGTGTGAAAATTGTGCCTTGCAAAGGTGGCGAAATTAACCCCGATGTGTTAATGGGATTTAATGCGGCGGTTGAGGATGATTTGGAGTCTCGTCCGAGTCACCACGACACTGAGGAGGAACACGAGCACGATGATGATATTAACTCGACTTACTTTATTGCCGATCGCGAATTTGAACCTGAAGCTTTGGTGAAAAAACTGCAATCCTTGATGCAGCAGGAGGAAATCTATCGGATTAAAGGGTTTGTGGCGGTTCCCAAGAAACCGATGAGGATGGTGTTGCAAGGTGTGGGTTCGCGGATAGAATATTTTTACGATCGCCCTTGGCAACCTTCCGAACTCCGCCAAACCAAATTAGTGCTGATCGGTAGAGAGTTAGAGCGCGATCGAATTGCAGCTATGATTAACAACTAATTGTCATCTGAGAGGGGCGGGTCGATCGATATTTTGAATTGCAGCAAATATTATTGGTAAAACTCGCTCCTCCAAGCTCTCACCAACAATTTATTAACATTATTTAATATTGTGGGCGCTGCCAGCAGGTCTGGTGTACAATAGCGATAATGGTTATCATTGTACAATAATCGAGGTCAAGTATGGTGACTGCTGGGGCGATCGAATCAGTTCCTGTTACCGTTCTCACGGGCTATCTGGGTGCAGGCAAAACTACGCTACTGAACCGCATTTTAACAGAGGAACACGGCAAAAAAGTTGCAGTCATCGTCAACGAATTCGGCGAAGTAGGCATCGACAACCAACTGATAATTGATGCCGACGAAGAAATTTTTGAGATGAACAACGGCTGCATTTGCTGTACAGTCCGAGGCGATTTAATTCGGATTATCGGTAACTTGATGAAGCGGCGAGACAAATTCGACCACATAGTCATCGAAACCACAGGTTTAGCCGACCCCGCACCCGTCATTCAGACATTTTTTGTAGACGAAGATATGCGGGACACATTAATGCTAGATGCAGTTGTCACTGTAGTCGATGCCAAGCACATCTGGCAGCACTGGGACGCAGACGAAGCTCAAGAGCAAATTGCCTTCGCCGATGTAGTTTTACTAAACAAAACAGATTTAGTGGCTGAGGAAGAATTGGGAGAATTAGAAAAGCGAATTCGCGCCATGAATGCAATGGCAAAAATTTACCGTACTCACAACGCTGAATTACAAATGGATGCTTTGTTGGGCGTCAAAGCATTTGATTTGAACCGGGCATTAGAAATAGAACCCGATTTTTTGGGCGAACATACTCACGAACATGACGAAACTGTTACCTCAGTAGCAATAGTAGAATCTGGTGCTATTGATGGCAACAAATTTAGCGATTGGGTCGGCGAATTGTTGCGAACTCAAGGCACGAATATCTTTCGGAGCAAAGGCATTTTGAATATGGCCGGAGAAAACAACAGATTTGTTTTTCAAGGAGTGCATATGTTGTTCGATGGCAGACCGGATCGACCTTGGAAAGCTACAGAAACTCGGAAAAACGAGCTTGTATTCATCGGTCGCAATTTAAACGAAAATCAGTTGCGAGAGGATTTTCGTAAATGTCTGGTTTAACTGAAATCTTGAAGGATTTTTAATCAGCCTTTTAGCAACAGGCAAGATGCCTGTTCCACAAGAATAAACTTCATTTCTTGTGGAAGGGAACAGGCAAGATGCCTGATCCACAAGAATAAACTTCATCTTTTGTGGCACGGGCATCTTTTGTGGGAGGGAACAGGCAAGATGCCTGTTCCACAAGATGAAAATTCATTTTTTGTGGGAGGGAACAGGCAAGATGCCTGTTCCACAAGATGAAAATTCATCTTTTGTGGGAGGGAACAGGCAAGATGCCTGTTCCACAAGATGAAAATTCATCTTTTGTGGGAGGGAACAGGCAAGAT